>JACQUI010000360.1 GCA_016210395.1 Chloroflexota bacterium
CCCCAGTAGGCAGTGGCTTCAGGGGTCCCGTAGTTTTCGTATCGGGCGGCTATCTCGCAGCGGACGAATCCCGCCTTCTGCAGGGTGTCTCTGTTGCCAAGAGTTCTGCCCCACATCCCATTGGGGTCTGCCGTTTCGGTCACGAGCTTAGTCCATGCTTCCCACATGTCGGAGGGTGGCCAGTGTAAGCCACCTTGAAATGCAACATTGGTTAGGCCTATGACGCCGCCGGGCTTCAGCACCCGGCGCATCTCCGCCAGCGCCTGCCAAGGGTCTCTGAGGTACTGCAGGACCGCACAGGCAAACATCGCATCAAAGGCGCTGTCATCAAAGGGGAGCTTGTGCACGTCCGCCGTCTGGAACCGCACGTTGAGGACGCCTCGCTCGGCGGCGTTGGCCTGCGCCCGAGCCGCCTGAGTCGGCTCGATGTCTATGCCCACTACTTGGCCGGGCGCCACCGCCTCCGCCAGGTCCAGCGTAATGCTCCCCGGGCCGGAGCCGCAGTCCAGGACGCTCATGCCTGGACGCAGGCGGGTCAGCAACGTGGCCGCATAGAAATCCGCCCTTCGCTGCTGGAACCGGTTGACGACGGTCTGGCTGTAACCCATGCCGTAGCCGCCGGCCTGGTTGGTCTCCCCTGGTGTATTCGTTGTCATCTCAGCCTTCTTTTCAGCGGTTGATTTAGGTCATTCCTTGCGACGGATTTTCGCCAGGGGCGCAAGGCCTTGCGCCCCTACGCCTGTGCGCGAGCCTTTGCCCAGTCGTTTGGCCATTTCGACTGCGTCTCTGCGAATGCCCGAACTGCTTCGGGCGCACCCACATACTCGCAGTCTGCAAAGCCTTCGCTGTGCACGAAACCCGCGCGGCGTAGTAGACCCCTGTTCCGCCGGCCAGTTCGGGGATCGCGTCCTCCCCAGACCAAATGTTTGCCCTCTTCCCAGAGTTGGTACAGCCCTGCACCGCCTGGGTCAAACACTGCGCTCCCCCCATCTGGGTCGCGCACACCTATGAGTCCGCCAGGGCGGAGGACACGGCGAATCTCCCAGAGCGCACCAAGCGGCTCATTGACCCACATGAGTAGCGCGTTTGCGTAGACGGCATCAAAGGAGTCATCCTCAAAAGGCAGCTTCGTCACATCCGCGACCTGGAACCGCACGTTCTGGGTGCCTTTCTGGGCGGCGTTGGCCTTTGCCAGTTCTATCTGCGCGCCACCGACGTCTATGCCAATCACCTCTCCCGGAGCCACCGCCTCCGCCAGGCCGAGGGTGATTGTCCCGGGGCCACATCCGCAGTCCAGCAGACGCATACCCGGCTCAAGGTAGGGCAGGAGGAAGGCTGCGTGCTGGCCGGCGGTGCGCATCAGGGTGCGAGCGGCAGTGGCAGGGCTCCAGCCCACGGGCTGCTGTGCGTTTGGCGTGGTCATGGTTCGTCTCCTTTCTTCGGTTGGCCGCAGTCGCCTTGTTCCTTTACAGGTCCAGCTTGCGCTTGCCGCGAAGACCCAGGCCGCCGAATGCGGCCAGCCCGATGCCCAGGCCGAACGCGCCCCAGGGCAGGTAGCCTCCCAGCCGCTTCAGCGTGGCGACGTCCTCTTTCCCCTCCGCCACCTGCGCCGCAACCGACGCGTCGGTCAGCTCGATGTCGCTGACGAAGACCGGCAGCTTCCCTTTGACCGGGTGCACCACGCCGATGGTGGTCGCATGGTCCTCCAGGTCCACCACACGCCCACTGCGCGGCTCTACCCGCAGGGTGATGCTGGAGTCCAGCACCAGGGGCAGCTTGAGCTCGGGGTGCTCGCCCATGGGCCGGTCGGTCTCTTTGATGGCGAAGACCATGACGTCCAGACCCTGGAACTCCTCCTCCTTCACGAACCTGGCGGGCAGCGGGCCCCGCGCGGCGCTGACGTAGATGTCGTACGTCTTGTCCGCCTGCACGCCAAAGGGGAAGCCCAGGTAGCCCGTGCGCCCGCCGTCGGTGCCTTCCAGGTACCGGCTGGTGCGGTCGTCAATCACCAGGGCGGCCGTGGTCTCGGGGAAGCCGGGCATGGGATCGCCGGAGCCAACAACCGTGGTCGCGACGCGCTCGTTCAGGTAGAGCTTGCCGCCTTCGCTCTTGGTGGCCTTGCGCTCCCGCATGATTTGCACGGGGATCTGCACGACGGGCAGAGATGCGGGGTCGGCCAGCAGGGCCATGACCTTGGGGTCGCCGGCGAGCTGGAGTGCCGATGGGTCCTTCGCCAGGCCCAGCAGGGTTGGGTCGGCCAGGAGCTTGGGCAACACCTGCCGCAGCGCTGGGTCGGGGATGGTCTGGATGGCGGCGGGGTTGCCCGCGATACCCTGGAGCGAGGCTGGGTTGGCCAGGAGCTGCTTGAAGGAGTCGC
>JACQUI010000350.1 GCA_016210395.1 Chloroflexota bacterium
CGGGCCCACATAGCTCAGCAGGTAGAGCACGCCCTTGGTAAGGGCGAGGTCATCGGTTCGAACCCGATTGTGGGCTCCACTTTAGGAGGAATCATTCATGGCTAAGCAGCGTTTCGAGCGGACCAAACCTCACGTGAACATTGGGACCATCGGCCACGTTGACCACGGCAAGACCACGCTTACCGCGGCCATTACCAAGGTGCTGTCCAAGGAGAATGCCAACACCAAGTTCATGGCATTTGACCAGATTGACTCGGCCCCGGAAGAACGGGCCCGTGGCGTGACCATCAACATCTCACATATCGAGTATGAGACGGCCAAGCGGCACTATGCCCACGTGGACTGCCCAGGCCATGCCGACTATATCAAGAACATGATTACCGGCGCAGCCCAGATGGACGGCGCAATCCTGGTGGTCAGCGCCCCAGACGGGCCTATGCCCCAGACTCGGGAGCACATCCTGCTGGCCCGCCAGGTGCAGGTGCCCCGTATCGTCGTGGCCCTGAACAAGGTTGACGCCATGGAAGACGAAGAGCTCCTCGAGCTGGTGGAGTTGGAGGTGCGGGAGCTCTTGACGAACTACGGTTTCCCAGGCGACCAGATCCCCGTGGTGCGCGTTTCCGGGCTGAAGGCCCTGGAAGGCGACGCCGAGGCCGAAAAGGGGATCATTGCGCTCATGAAGGCCGTGGATGACTACATTCCCGTCCCTGACCGTCCCAAAGACCAGCCATTCCTGATGCCGGTGGAAGACGTGTTCGGCATCAAGGGACGCGGCACCGTGGTCACTGGCCGTGTGGAGCGCGGCATCGTGAAGGTCGGTGACGAAATCGAAGTCGTTGGCATCACACCTACAAAGAAGAGCGTTGTCACCGGCGTCGAAATGTTCCACAAGACCCTCGATAACGCCGAGCCTGGGGATGCCGTCGGCTGTCTCCTGCGCGGCGTTGAGCGTGAGGACGTGGTGCGCGGCCAGGTGCTTGCAAAGCCCGGCAGCATCACTCCCCACATGCATGTGAAGGGTCAGGTGTACGTCCTGGGCAAGGACGAAGGCGGCAGGCACACGCCTTTCTTCAACGGCTATAAGCCCCAGTTCTTCATCCGGACCACCGACGTGACGGGCGAGATCAAGCTCCCCGACGGCGTGGAAATGGTCATGCCCGGCGACAACATTGAGATGGAGATCACGCTCTTGTACCCTGTGGCCGTTGAGATGAACCTGCGCTTCGCCATCCGCGAGGGCGGCAGGACAGTGGGGTCCGGCGTCGTCACCCAGATACTGGAGTAGTTTCAGCCATGGCCAAGAAAAACTCAGAAGCCAGAGTCATCGTTACGTTGGGGTGTGTTGACTGCCGGGAGCGGACGTACAACACGACCAAGAACCGCCGCAACGACCCGAACCGCATGGAACTGACCAAGTTCTGCCCGCGATGCAGGAGCCACAAGCTCCACCGCGAGGTGCGGTAGGTGGCGCGCTCGCCGAGTAGCAGCAGCGGCGGCATCCTCCGGAGGCCTTCGCCCGACGAGGCCCGCCGCCGCATTGGTTTGTTCCAGTTCTTTGGCGAAGTCGTCAGCGAACTCAAGAAGGTTACCTGGCCGACCCGCCAGGAGACCATGCGCCTCACGTTGCTGGTCATTGCCGTCGCCGGCGCCATTGGCGCCGTCCTCGGTCTTTTGGACATCACCTTCTCTCAGTTGCTTGACCTGTTGCTTGCCAGGACATGAGCGTTTCAGAGGGGCGGGGCCGCGGGGGGCTTTGCTTCTCCAGTGCCTTTGCTTGACCAAAAGCCTGGCATAGTTCACCTTGGGGAAAGAGGGGCTGGGTGGCATGAACGCCACGGACACAAAAGATCGCCGCTGGTACTTTGTTCACACCTACTCCGGTCAGGAGGACCGTGTGAAAAAGAACCTGGAACAGCGCGTGGAAACAATGGACATGCGCAGCAAGATATTCCAGGTCGAAGTGCCGTCGGAAGAGGTCATTGAGATACGGGAGGGCAAGCGCGTCCCGCGCCGGGTCCGCCTCTATCCCGGCTACATCATGGTCGAGATGATCATGGATGATGAGAGCTGGTACGTGGTGCGGAACACCCCTGGCGTCACCGGCTTCGTCTCTGCCGAGGATGAGCGTGACAAGCGCCCCAAGCCCGTGCCCCTTGAGGCCTGGGAGGCGGAACGCATCATCCAGCAGATGCACTCCGCCAAGCCCAAGGCAAAGGTAGGCTATTCCAAAGGAGAGAACGTCCGCATTGTGGATGGCCCCTTCACCGACTTCATCGGCGCAGTGGACATCATTGACATGGAGCGCAGCAAGGTGACCGTGCTGGTCTCCTTCTTCGGCCGCGAGACGCCGGTGGAGTTGGACTTCCTCCAGGTATCCAAGCTGTAGAAGATTCCCCTTTTGTGGGTGGCGCAGAAGAGTCACACAGCGGATGCGTCCTAACAGCACACCTCAAGGGCCTGCGTGTGTTTTGACAGGCCCAAGTCAATGAGGGAGTCCCGGTCTCATCGGGACGAAAGAGAACGAATCACATGGCAAAAAAGGTACGGGCGATCGTCAATTTGCAGCTTCCCGCAGGCGCGGCAACGCCTGCGCCGCCGGTGGGCCCTGCACTGGGCCAGCACGGCGTCAACATCATGGCTTTCGTGAAGGAGTACAACGCCCGGACGGCCAACCTGTCCGGCTCTGTCATCCCTGCCCAGATCACCATTTTTGAAGACCGCTCCTTTACCTTCGTCACCCGCACGCCGCCGGCCACGGACCTGATCCGCAAGGCTGTCGGCGTCGAAAAGGGCAGCGCCCAGGCGGGACGGCAGAAGGCGGGGACCATTTCCCGCTCGGCGGTCCGGCAAATTGCCGAGACGAAGATGAAAGACCTCAGCGCCGTGAACGTCGAAGGCGCAATGCGGATCATCGAAGGCTCTGCCCGCAGCATGGGCATTGAAGTGGTGGAGTAAACAATGCCTAAGCACGGGAAGCGATACAACAACGCCACCGAACTGGTGGACCACGACAAGGCGTACGCTCCTGAAGAGGCGGTAGCCATCATCAAGAAGACGGCCACCGCCAAGTTCGATGAGACCATCGAAGCTCATTTGCGCACCAGCGCCGACCCGCGCCATGCCGAGCAGCAGATCCGCACCGTGGCGCTGCTTCCCAACGGCCTGGGCAAGCCCGTGCGCGTCCTTGTCTTTGCCCAGGGCGATGCCGCCATCACCGCACGAGAGGCGGGCGCCGACTACGTCGGTTCCGACGACCTGATTCAGCAGATTGACGGCGGCTGGGTGGAATTCGACACCGCGATAGCAACGCCGGACTTGATGGGCCGCGTGGGACGCCTTGGCCGCGTGCTGGGACGCAAGGGCCTGATGCCGAACCCCCGCACCGGCACCGTGGTGCAGCCGCAGGACATCCGCCGCGCGGTGGACGAGGCCAAGAAAGGCCGCGTCGAGATCCGCCTGGACCGGACGGCGATCATCCATGTGCCCATCGGGAAGGCCAGCTTTGAGGAAAAGGCCCTGCTGGAGAACCTTACCGCCCTGATTGACATGATCAACCGGAACAGGCCCTCCGCCGTCAAGGGGTCATTCATCCGCACCAGCTTTCTGACCTCGACGATGGGCCCCAGCGTCAAGCTGGACCTCTCCTCGCTCCTGGCGGTGCGGGCAGAGTAGCGGGAAGCGCGCTCGCTGCGACGGCGCATTGTGCAGTCCACACGTTTCGTAGGGGCGGGTTTCAAACCCGCCCCTACGTTTGTCTGGGGTGGTTTGCCCGTAGGGGCAGGTCTCCTGCCCGCGTCTCCTGGTCGGCACACCCAATGCATTGGCGAATGGGGAACGGGCGCGACGATCGCGCCCCTACGCCGGCTTCGTTTCGGCGGCCTGACCCTCGCCGGCCGGCACCAACCGCTGCTTCGGGGGTGTAGCAAACAGCGCAACCACCGCAGCCGCAAGGCCAAGGCCCCCGGCCAGCAGAAATGCTGGGGTGTAGCCGCTTCTATCTATCAGCCATGCAAGCAGCGGCGATCCCACAAGGCCTGGGATGGCCAGGAGAGGCCGCATGGCCCCCTGGATGCTGCCCATGAACCGCCGCCCGAAGTAGTTGGCGAAGGCCACCGCCTGCAGGAGCTGGAACGACCCTCCAAATAGCCCGTACAAGATGAGGAAAGGCGCCAAGCTGAAGGGAAACGGCAGCGCCACAAGGACAATGGGCCCCAGTCCCCTGGCTACGAACGCGCCGGCAAGACACCAGTGCACGGGCAGGTGCTCCACGAGATAGCCCCAGATGGCTCGCGAAATCAGGAACCCCGTCCAGGTCAATGAAAAGACGATGCTGGCTGCCTGGGTAGACATGCCCATTTCCTTGGTCAGGAATGGCGCTTGAAAGGTAATCAGGGCCCCGGCGGAAAGGCTGGCCAGGTCCATAGCCACAATGAGCACCCAGAGGGTGCGGGTGCGCAGCGCCTCTTTGAGAGTCCACGTCGCCTCTTCCCTTCGTTGCGGCGCAGCGGGCGCCCCCGCTTGGGCAGGACTCTCCTCGCGGTCGCCATCGGGAAGCAGGCCCACGTCCTCCGGCGTGCGACGCATGAGGAGCAGCAGAACCGGCGCGACGGCGGTGATCATCAGCACGCCCTGGACCACGAAAGACTGCCGCCACCCGATGGTGGCAATCATGATGCCTATGAGCGGCGACATCACCGCTGCACCCAGAGGCGTGCCCGCCGTGGCAATGGCGATGGCCCGTCCGCGGAGGCGAATGAACCACTTCGACACCACTATGGGTCCTGACAGATGCCCCAATTCGCTCAGGCCCAGGGCGCCCACCAGGGCATACATGACCCAGAAGTGCCAGACCTCCTGGACCTGGGACAGGAACATCAGGCCAATGCCCGCGGCTACGGCGCCCCACACCATGACCGGCCTCGCCCCAAACCTGTCCAGGGCCATGCCGACAAGCGGCGCCGCGGCCATGCCGACGATCGCCTGGGCGGTGAGCGCGCCTACCATGCTGAGAAGCGACCACCCCTGGCTTTCGCCGATGGGCTTGAAGTACAGGGAGATGGTGCCGCCGCCCATTCCAGCGGCCGCGAACTCCGCCAGCACCACCGCGCCTACGATGACCCAGCCGTAGTAGAAGGGCACACGCCACCGGCCAAGTATCTTTGTCCCCCTGCCCACAACCTTCTCCCCGGCGGTGTCCATTCGGTCCTCCAGCCATGACGTTGCGGCAGATTATAGCATCCCCCCTTCCTTCCACCAGTGCCTTGCGATGATAGCTGCATTCGGCGGGAGGATTTGACCTACCCCCCGCCTCCGCTACCGGCGACGTCCCGCCGCTGGAACACCCAGAACGCCAGGACGGTCAACGCCACGGTGTAGGCGGCGAGCACAAGCAAGGCGTGCCATTCGGAGGGGTACTGGCTGAAAGAAACGCCTACCTCTACCTGCACGCCTTCGCGCGGGCCTCCCAATCGCATCCCTTGCATCCACGCGCTGATGTTGCGCACCAACATGTAGTCCGCCATGTTCTTGAACCAGTCCACAACATTCAGCAGGATGCCGGAGGCGATGATCTCAGCAAAATAGTATCCGATTGCCGCGGCCATGCCCGCCACAGTGGAACGGGCGAGAATGGCAACCAGCGAAGACAGGGCGATGAAGGGCCAGAGGGCTATCCATGCCCTGCCTATGTCCAGGGTCAGGTTCTTCAGGAAGCCCATCTCGAAGAAGGCGAAGCCTCCTGCGCCAGCCATCGCGCCCGCGATGCTGCTGCTCACCATTGTTGCCAGCGCCACCATCAGCATCAGCCCCAACGCGCCTGCCGCCATAAGGGCCAGCTTTGCTGCAAGGTATTGGCTGCGGCCTGCGCCCCTGGCCAGCACCGTGCGCAGCGTACCCCAACCGTAGTCGGACCCCACCAGGGACGAGGTCATGATTGCGATGAGGATTATGCTGAAGCTCCCTGCCACCGCCAGCGCCGCTGGGATGCTCACGGGCAGCGTGAAGTTGCGCTTCGTCTCCTCCAAGGCCTGTTCGTACTGAGTCGCTAGCTGCCTGCAGTTTGCACGGAAGTCCTCCATCATGGAGGGAGCAGCCCCCGGCGGGAGAGCGGAAGTGTCTCCTTCGAGAATCTGCTTGCAGTTAAACTGATACCGCACCTCCTTTCCATCCGGGCCAATGGCGCCAAGTCCCATGGTAGACCGGAGCATGGGGCCATTGTTCTTCTGCTGCTGATAGGCGAAGTACGGCCCCCACACCGCAAGCTGTGAAAACACCAGCGCGATGGCCAGCAGGATCCAGGGCATCCACCGCCGCCGCAGCTTGAACCACTCCCACCGGGCAAGGACCAGCGCCTTAGCTGCCATGCTGCGCCTCCTGTGCCTGAGCCGCCTGAGACTCGCCGCCTGTGACTTCCAGGAAGTAGCGCTCCAGGGATACCTGCAACGGCGCCATCTCCGTGACGTACACCTCCGATTGGGCCAGTTGCCGCGTTAGCTCCCAGGAGCGCTCCGTGGGCCCTGAGGCAACGAGGTGGCCGTCCTCGCGACGCACGCCTGCGACCCATTCCATCCGTCGCAGCATCGCCTCCGCCCGCGCGTTGTCGGTGGTCTTCAGCCGGACTGCCCCCTGCTGCCGCAAGAGCTCGTGCACGTTGCCGCTGGCAATCAGCTTGCCTTTGGAGAGAATAGCGACGCTGTCGCACACCAGCTCCACCTCGTGCAACAGGTGGCTGGACAGGATCACGGTGCGCCCGTCCTTGTTCAGCTCCCGGATCAGCCCCCGCACCTCCGCCATGCCCGCCGGGTCGAGTCCATTGGTCGGCTCGTCGAGCAGCACCAGCTCCGGCCTGCCCAGGAGGGCGTAGGCGATGCCAAGGCGCTGCTTCATGCCTTGCGAGTAGGTAGCGAACTTGTGCCCGCCGCGCCCGGCTAAGCCAACCTGCTCCAAAAGCGGGTCCACCTCCTCCCGGCGCGCGTTCGGCGCTATGCCTGCGAAGTACTGGAGGTTCTGCCTTCCCGTGAGGTACGGGTAAAAAGCGGGCGTCTCAATGATGGCGCCAATCCTTTTGAGGAGCGCTTGCGCATGCCCCTTCAAGTCCTGGCCGAAGAGCCGGACCCGTCCCGCCGTGGGCGCCACCAGTCCCAGCGCCATGCCCAGGGTGGTCGTCTTCCCTGAGCCGTTCGGCCCCAGCAGCCCGAAGACCTGCCCCTTCGGCACCGACAGCGACAAGTCGTCAACGGCCGTCACGTTGCCGTACCGCTTGGTCAGCCCCTGCGTTTCCAGCACTGCTTCCATTACGTCTCCTTTGCGGATGAGGGTGGAGCGTCCCCTATACTATACATACCTGTGCGCCACCGCACACTGCTTACGCTTGGGAAAGCAGGCGTATTGCAGCATTCCTCAGAAAATATGGAGACATGGCCGCTGCCTCTCGTAGGGGCGACGCATGCGTCGCCCCTACGAG
>JACQUI010000351.1 GCA_016210395.1 Chloroflexota bacterium
AGTTCCCAGGCCGAAGTGGCGGAACGGTAGACGCGGCGGTCTCAAAAACCGTTGGGGTAGCCACTCCCCGTGTGGGTTCGAATCCCTCCTTCGGCACCATCACCCGCTGAAAGCCGCCCCCTCTTATGCCCTCAGAGCTCATCTCACCACGCTGCAAGCTGTGTGGCGTCCCATTCATCGGCGCGCAAGGATGGGCCTTCCGCACCTTCTTTCGCGTCGTCCCATTCCGCAAGAACCCCAACATCTGCAACCGCTGAGAAGAAAAGATGCCCCTCGGTCGAGGGGTTCGCCTCCCCATCACCGTCCTCTTCGCCGATATCCGCGGCTTTACCAGCCTGGCCGAGCGGCACGAGCCGCAAGATGTCGTGCGCTTCCTGAACGAGTACATCGGCATCGCCACGCCAATCCTGTTGAAACACGACGGCTGCATCGACAAGCTCCTGGGCGACAGCATCATGGCCGTGTTCGGCGCGCCCATCGTGCAGCCGGACCACGTCGGCCAGGCCGTCGCCGCCGCCGTGGAGCTCCAGGACGCCCTCGCAGGCATCCAGACCTTGGGCGGTTCCCTACGGGTCGGCGTCGGCCTGCACACCGGCGAGGCGGTCGTTGCCAACGTCGGCGACATCCACGTCAGGGACTTCACCGCCATCGGTGATACAGTCAACGTGGCGTCCAGGGTGCAGGAGCTTGCCAAGCCCGGCGAGGTCCTGGCCACCGCCCAGGTCTACGAAAGCGTCGCCAGGGACTACCCTCAGGCCCCCTCCTGGCAGGCGCAACTGGATGGCCGCAGCCAGCCGGTGACGGTCTACCGCCTGCGGGCCGGGTAGCCGCGATATGGAGCAGATCCTGCGACAGATCAGCCTCTTCGGCAGCGTACCCGTCGAAAGGCTGGTCCCCCTGGCCCGGCACACTCGCCGGCGCCGCTACGCCAAGGGACAGATCGTGTTCCACCAAGGCGACGCCCCTTCCGCTCTGTACTATCTGGTGGCCGGCAAGGTCCGTGTGTTCCTGGCCACGCCCGGCGGCGAAGAGGCCACCCTGGCCATCCTTGGCCCCGGCGAGCACTTCGGCGAGCTGGGCGTCCTGGACGGCCTCCCGCGTTCCGCCTCGGTGCAGGCACTGGAGGACGCCAACGCCCTCATCCTGGAGCGGGACGACCTTCTGGCTTTCCTGAGCGGCGACGGCGCGGCGGCCCTCGCCGTCTGCATCTCTCTTGCCCGCTGGCTGCGGGCCGCCGATGAGCACCTTGCCGATGTGCTGTTCCTTCCCCTGGCAGCCCGCCTGGCGCGCCAGGTGCTCCTCCTGGCTGGCGACGGCAATGAGGCGCGCATGTCCCAGGAGGCCCTGGCCGGCATGGTGGGCGCTTCACGCCAGCGGGTCAACCTGGTCCTGGGCGAGTGGGAGCGCGAGGGCTGGGTCCAGCGCCGCCGGGGCAGCGTGCTCCTTGTGGACGTTCCTGCGTTGCAAGCAATTATTTAGTGCAATTGCACTATTATTCACTCCAGCGTCACCAACTTGACACAAGAAGTGTCACCTGAAAGGTCGTGCCCGCTCCTTCGCTCCCGTTATTCTATGGTCATCACATTTCAGGAGGGAGCAATGGCAACGGCAACCAAGAAGATGAACGGCGTGGACGTGACGACTCTGGTGGCAACGGTGGACGCCATCAAGAAGGACCCCAGCCTGGCGCGGTGCCGGTTCCGGTCTACCACCAGGTGGATTGACGGCGGGCACAGCCAGACCCGCATCCAGGGGTTCTATGGAGCGGGCAAAGAGGACGACAGCCGCAAGCGGCCCTTCATCATGGAAGGCGATGAGCCGCCCGTGCTGTTGGGCGCCAACAACGGCGCCAACGCCGTGGAAGCGGTCCTCCACGCTTTGGCCTCCTGCCTGGCCGTAGGCTACGTCTACAACGCCGCCGCCAGGGGCATCACCATCAAGAGCCTGGAGTTCCAATTGGAAGGCGACCTGGACCTCCAGGGCTTCCTGGGCCTCAACCCAGGCGTTCGGCCCGGCTACAACCAGGTCCGCGTCACCTACAAAGTCGAGTCCGACGCGCCGCGCAAGGCGCTGGAAGAGCTGTGCGAGTACGTCCAGTCCACCTCGCCCGTGTTGGACATCCTTCGCAACCCGGTCGCCGTCCAGGTGGAGATGGTGTAGCGCGGGCGACGCCGCAGCACAGGGGGTCGTGGGACGCGGGCGCGCCCCACGACCCCCTTCCATTTACTGTATCTGCAAGCCCTCTTGCCTCCCCGCGTTCCTGCGACTAGGATAGAGTCATACGAGTTCCCGCTTCGTTCCTCCTCCCTCACTGCCCGATGGTGTAGTGGTAGCACAGCGGACTTTGGATCCGTTAACCCTGGTTCGAATCCAGGTCGGGCAGCCATCTTCCACAATAGGCAGAACCGCCGAGTTTCTCTCGCCGTCATCGCCCCGAGGCAAAGGCAGCACGTATTGAATAACTGCCTCTTGCTCCTTCACCGTCACCGA
>JACQUI010000363.1 GCA_016210395.1 Chloroflexota bacterium
AGGGTGGGCAGAGGCGCTGCGTCTATGCGGACCTCCTCATAGGCCGTGTCCTCCATCACCAGGCAGCCATGCTCCGCGGCCAGCTCCACCAGGCGCTGCCGCCGCTCCGCCGCGAGGCAGGTGGCGGTGGGGTTCTGGAAATCGGGCGTCGTGTAGATGAGTTTGGGCTGCACCCCCTCGCGGCGGAGCGCACCCAGGCGCTCCTCCAGCGCATCCACGTCCAGGCCCCCCCGGTCCAGGGGCATGGGGAGGAGCCGGGCACCGTGGGCGCGGAAGGTCCAGAGGGAGCCGGTGAAGGTCGGCTCCTCCGTGAGGACGACATCGCCCGGGTCCAGGAGGGCCGCGCAGAGGGCGTCCAGGGCCTGAGAGGAGCCCGTGGTGATCATGACCTGGTCCGGCGAGAGGGGGACGCCGTAGCGAAGGCCGTAGCGGGCTGCTAGCTCCTCCCGCAGGTATACGTCGCCCAGGGAGCCCCCATATTGCAGGGCCTCGATCCCCTCCTCGGCTAAGACGCGCTCGGCGGCGTGGGCGAGGGCGGCCAGGGGTAGGGTGGAGGGGTCAGGGATGCCGCCGCCAAAGGAGATGGTCCCTGGCGGCGGAGGCGTGACTGTGCTCCAGGGGTGCCCCAGACGCCCCCGGTGGGAGAGGAGGGACGAGAAGTCGGTGGTCACAGCTGGGAAGAAGGATCTACAGAGAAAGTCATCAGGATAGCTATCACTGAAACCAGTACACCTATAATACCAATAAAAACTCCAGCAATTATCCATGCCCTGACTCTGGCATTTTCCGTCCGTTTGAACAACTGATCACTAAGCTCGATAGCCTGTCCGAGAAGACTTGCTGCTAGCCTTTGTTCAGGCTGTCCCTTGAGTTCTCTCGCAGGGGCAAGAGCATCCCAAACCTCTACTTGAACCATGTCACTATCTTCTTTCTTGCCATACATGAGACCAATCCACCGACGCCAGGGATTCGAGAGGAGTGACGGGTGCCTAACAGACCCATATTCTTGGAGGTTATGACGAGCGACAATCTCAAGGTATTCAAACCCAGAAACATATGCATGCTCGACCGCAATAGCTGAGTGGCGATCCGCAATCCCAACATCCGACCCCGCTGCTATAACCAGGTGATACAGCACGTCTCGAAAACCCATTTTGACTCGCGTGGGCACAGCTATATTTCTCTTAACAACTTCGCCGCTGACGTCTAGCGCCCAGGTGATAGTTTCCAGCATATCGCTCGGAACTTGGATCGAAGGCGAGTCGCCTGCTATGCTGGGCTGAGGCGCCGCGCGCTGTCCCACCTGCCCGATCACTGTCCTCAACTGCTCGCACGCGTTCCCTAGCCAGGGTCCACCGCCATGGGAGGGTGAGGATTCAGTAAAGTTAAGAATATCAACCAGCGCTGATTCAAAAAGGTAAGCCAAATAGTCCCAGCTATCTACAAGGCATTCCTTACCTGCTAACTTGACCTTGATTTGTCTCGGAGTGTGACGTATGGTTGCTCGTGTAGCCCCCCAGAAGAGATCTCTGAACTCACTCGACATTCTGACGATAGTCATCCCTCTGCTCCAAACTAATAGATGACAACAAAACACGGCTCCTGTTTGCTGGACAGGAACCGTGTTGGGCTGCCGCCGTTCCGATCCCGCGCCTACTTTTTGCCGTCTTTCTCCCTTGGTCCCTTGACCGGGTAGGCTTTGTCTAGAAGACCGCCTTCCACCGCATCATGGTTGGTAAGCCGGCGTCCGAGTAGTGCCGCAGGGCTGCTCAACGCATCGCGTGCACCGACCGCAGGAGCGATAATGTCCTCCTTCTTGAGTCCGGTCTCCTTTTGCCGTTTGAAGGGCACTGCCATGGTTCTTCACTCCCCTCCCGTTACTCGCGGCAACCTATCGCCCTACTACATATAGTATTATTCGACCCAAAAAGCCAACACCTAGTGAATCTCTTTGAGCCATCCTGAGTCACTGAGGCCGAGCAGGACCTTCATTGTAACCTTCCTTTGTCAGACAGTCAAGCCCACACAAGCGTTTTTACGCGTACACGCTCGCTTGGCTGCCCTACTGCCCCTGCAACGCGCGGATATGCCGCACCAGGGCCCAGCGCTGATCCGGTGTCAGGAGCTTGCGCCAAGCGGGCATGTTGGTGAGGGCCTTGTAGGCCTCCGGGTCCTTGGCGTCAGCCGGCATTGGGACCACACCAAGGCCGTGAGTGATAATGGCGAAGAGGGCGCCGTCGGTCCGGGCGCGTGTGGCGGGGGCCATGAGGTCTGCCGGCGGTAGAGCGCCAGCCGCCGTGAAGACCGCCGGGATGATGGCCCGACCGCCTTCCGGCTTTCCGTCTCCGCGCTCACCGTGGCAGACGGCGCAGTTCCGGGCGAAGAGCGCGGCGCCCTGATCTCGTACCGTTCGGGTGTCCGGCAGGGGGTTCCGTGTCACAGCCTCCAGCTGCACCCGCGCCATCAGGTCGTAGGCCGGGGGAGCGCTCATCTCCGCCTCGGCACCGACCCCACGGAACGCGATGGCCCCTGGGGGCGGTGACAGCCGCGGCGGCTCCTGAAGCCGGACCGCGGGCGAGTAGTGCATCTCCTGGAAATAGTCCACCGGGTAGGCCCCGACCGAGCAGGCGGTCAGCGTCATGGCCGCCGCAGCCAGGCCCAGAGGAACGAGGAGGCGGAGGCGTCGCTCCTTCCCGCTCAGGGCGAGCGGGCGGGTAGAGGCGCGCTCCACGGTCCTGGCCTTCGTTCGTGTCATCACCGCGCTCGTGCCGCCTCCTGGACCACGTCCTCAGCCCCCCCCTGCCGGAAGGCCTGCTGGGCCTGGGGAAGCCGCTCCTCTGGGCAGGTCACCAGGAGGCCGATGTAGCCTAGAGTGATCCGCGTGTCATAGATGGGCCCGGGGCCGCTGAAGCGTGGCAG
>JACQUI010000354.1 GCA_016210395.1 Chloroflexota bacterium
GGAAAAACTCGATGTAGCCAGAAGAAACGTTGTTTTCGTATCTGCTCGCCTGGAAGTTCGGGTTAGTGTCAAGCGATACATCGCCAAAGAGGAAGGGAGCCGGATGGCTCCCTTTCTTCGTACGCCTACGGGCCGGCGGCGGCTAGGCGAGGCTCGCCAGAAGGTAGCCCGCGCCCGACACCGTTCTGATCAATCGCGGGTGCTGCGGGTCTTCTTCAAGCTTCTGCCGCAGCCGCCACACCGTGACGCGGAGGACCTCGTGCTCGCCCCGGTACTCTGCTCCCCACACCTTCTCCAGGAGGTCGTCTTGCGTCACGGTCCTCCCTGCGTTGCTGGCCAGGCAATGCAGAACACGGTACTCGGTGGGAGAGAGCCGCACCTCCCTGTCCTTCACTCGCACGCGCTGCATCAAGAAATCCACGTGGAGGTCACCCACCGCCAGTGATGCCGGCTGCTCAGGCGTCCCAGCCGTTCGCGCCCTGCGCAAGACTGCGTCTACCCTGGCCAGAAGCTCCTGGGCAGAGAAGGGCTTGACCACGTAGTCGTCGGCGCCCAACCGCAGCCCTTGCACCTTGTCGCCGTCGCTCCCGCGGGCAGTGAGCATGATGATGGGGACTGTTGAGACTTCCCGAACGCGGGCGCACACCTGGAACCCATCCAGGCCGGGGAGCATGATGTCCAGGATTACCAGGTCGGGGAACCCTTCGCCGGCGAGAATTGCCAGGGCGGCGTCCCCAGTCCCAACACATGTGATGCGGTAGCCTTCGGCCTCCAGATTAAACCGGATGGCGCGCAGGTATCTTGGTTCGTCGTCAACCACCAGGATGCGTTCTCCGGCCATGATGTTGCTCCGGCAGTTATGGCTTGGCCGAGTCACTGCGAGCCAGCGGAAGTGTAAACCGGAATGCGCTTCCCTGGGCGGGGATGCTCTCCACCCAGAGTTGCCCGCCGTGGGACTCAACGATGCCTTTGCAGACGGCGAGCCCCAGCCCCGTCCCCCGAGCGCCGCGGCGGCGGGAGTTCTCCCCCCGGTAGAACGGTTCAAAGACACGCTCCCTGTCCTGAAGGGGAATGCCATCGCCCTGGTCAAGGACGCTGACAGTCACCTGCTGCCCTGTCACTTGGGCGGCGACCTCAATCACCGTCCCGGGGTCGGAATAGCGGGCAGCGTTGTCCAGCAGGTTGTGAAGCACCTGCTCGATCCGTCCGCCGTCGGCAAAGACCTCCGCATCATCTGGAGGCATCTGGGCTTTAAGCGTAATCCCTTTTTGCTCTATGGCAGGCGCCGCCTTGCGCAACGTGCCGTCCAGCAATTCCTTCAGGCTCACGTTTTTCCGGTCCACCTGAAAACGCCCGGTTTGCAGACGTGATGCGTCGAGCAGGTCGTCAATCATGCGTTGCAGCTTTCCCGACTCTTCATCAATGATCGTCAGGAACTCCTGGCGGGTGGCGGCGTCTATGGCAATGTCGTCCCTGAGCAGCGTCGTTGCGTAGAGCTTGATGAACCCCAAAGGTGTGCGCAGCTCGTGGGACATCTCCGACATGAACGCGGCCTTCACGTGGTCCAAGGCGCGCTGCGCTTCCACCTGTCCCAACTCCCCAAGGAGGCGTGTGTTGTCTATGGCAATAGCAATTTGATTGCAGATGGCGTTCAGTGTCTCCCGCTCCTCGGGCCCAGGCGGGGTCCCGTGGCCTCGGGAAAGGGAGAGCACGCCGAGCGTCCCCTTCGCCGATCTTAGCGGAAGGATGGCTACCGCGCGAGCCCGCGGCGCCCTGCATGGCGGCAGGACCCGCTGAAGCTCCTCTGCAGAGAGGAAGACAGGCGCGCCGTCCGAGGCAACGCACCCGCAAGGACACTCGCCCATGTCAATCGCCTGGCCCCTGCACGGGAATCCTGAGAAGTCCCCATACGCTCCTGCCACCACCAACCGTCCTCCGCTTGCGTCCACCAGGCGGATAGCCGCCGTATCCATCCGGGTGTGCTCCAGGACAACCTCAAGGCAGCGGTTGAGCATCCCTTCCTGGTCACGGATCTCGCTGGCCGCCGTAGCGACGGCGCTGACCGCAGCGAGCTGGCGGTTGCGCTTCGCGAGCTCGTCGGTGCGCTCTGCCACCTTCAGCTCCAGTTCCTCGCCCCACAGTCGCACGCGCTCCATAGAGGCTTTCAGTTGCGCCCGCATGGTCTCCAGGCTTTGCCCCAGCACGGCGATCTCACTGCCCCCCTGGGACGCGATGGGCAGGTCGAGGTTTCCCGATGCCATCTGCTCAGCGGCCCCAGTAAGGATCCGTATCGGTCGCACTACTAACCGGGCGCCAAAAAGGGTGATTGTCCATAGAAGCACGAGGGAGAGCGCGCCAATCAGCAGGATCGTGTTGCGCAACCTAGTGACAGGGGCAAACGTTTCCCAGTCCACGCCTCCCACAGCCACTCCCCAGGAGGCGGTCGAGACCGGGGCGAAGGCCATCACGTGGTGCACCTGCCCCCCTGTATCCGAGGTCGCATGCCAGGGGGTGTACGGAACGTTCTCCACGCCCGCCCCCCCTTCACGGAACGCTTTCAAATAGAACGGGAGGTGCTCCCCCGGTTGCAGGAACCCTCCGTAGTCGGTTGCCGCGATGATCAGGCCCCTGCTATCCACAAGCTCTGCGTGGCCGGTTTGGCCCAGGTCACGGGCATGGATCAGGGGCCCCATGACCTCTGCGCTCGTCACATCTACGAGACCGCTGAGCATGGACAGCAATGCGCCGTCGGGTCCGAAGATCGGAATGGTGAGGGCCACCGCAGGTTGGTTCGTCGTGCTGTCAACGAACGGCTCTGACACGCTCCGCCGCCCCGTCTCCATGACGGCGCGGATGTGGCCCTTCCCGGACAGGTCGGCGCCTCGCGGCAGTTTGCCGGGAGGCTCTGAGAGCACTACCTTGCCTTCGGCGTCAAGGAAATAGACGCCCAGCGATAGCGCCCCCACGCGGCCATAGGCGTGGGCCAGCAGGTGGTACTCTTCGGCCAAAGAAGGGCCCTGTGGATCAAAAGGCGCAAACTCAGTGGCCTTCTCAAGCTCGTAGAATCCCCGCTCCACCAGGCTGTCTATCTCTCTCGCAGCCATCTGCGCGAGGACGAGCCTCTCCTGAAGGATCCGGTCCGTGCTGTCGTTGACTGCCCTGAGGCTGAGCAAGCTGAAGACGCCGAACAAGAGCAGGAAGCCCAGAGTCACCGCAAGCGCCAGCTTAGGCCACAGGCCAAGCCGTTGCCATCTCCGCAGGACAGTGGGGAAGGACAATGTCACGTGTTGTTGCCCCGCCAAGGGGTTTGCTTCGACGTCGGGCCTATTATAGTCCTCCAACGCAGGCATGCCACAACATGGGTCGAAGGACGGCGACACGAAGAAGCCCAGGCAATGCCTGGGCCTCTTCGTTCCTGTTTGTTCGCTCCGTTACGCTCACTGTGGCAGGGGCGTTTTGGAACACCGTGCATTGCGCGATGAAGCGGGAAGGCTTTGCCGGCCCTGGCTCAATACTTGGAGACGTTGATCTCCACCATCTTGCCGGTCACCAGGAAGATGACGCGCTCCGCCACGTTGGTGGCGCGGTCCGCCAGGCGTTCCAGGTCGTGGGCGACCCACAGCAGGTAGGTGGCGCGCTGCACCGTCTTGGGGTCCTGGAGCATGAAGAAGATCAGCTCCCGGTACACCTGGTTGTAGAGGGCGTCCACCTCGTCGTCGTCCTTGCACACGGCCATGGCTGCCGCAGCGTCACGGTTCACAAGAGCGTCCAGGCTCCGTCGGAGCATGCTCAAGGACTTCTCCGTCATGCGAGGGATGTCAATGAGCGGCTTGAGGGGGGGCTCCTCTCCCATCATCAAGCTGATCTTGCCGATGCCCTCGGCGTAGTCGCCCATGCGCTCCAGCTCTACTGAGATGTGGAGCACCGAGATGATGACGCGCAGGTCGCGCGCCAGCGGCTGCTGCGTGGCGATGAGCTCCACGCACTGCTCTTCAAGCTGAAAGCGCTTGGTGTCAATGAGGTCGTCCTCTTTGATCACCTGCCGCGACAGCTCAATGTCCCGCGCCTTGAGGGCATGGATGGCCTTGGTCACGGCCTTCTCCACCATGCTGCCCAGGGCCAGCAGTTCATCCTGAAGCTGCCGGAGGTGGCGGTCAAAGTCTGCCCTGGCGGGGGAGACGCCTGGTCGGGAGGTCATTGTAGCCTACCTTTTCCTGGTTCCCGTGTTCTGTTAGCTCTTGTCCGAAGAGGCCGTTTCTTACAGAATCGCTCATGTCCCGACAGGTCGGGATACCACGGAAGCTGCCAATGCTCTGCGCCTTTTTCAGCGGGCAGCCCTCGATTCTCCCACCCTCCCGCCCGCAATCGCTGGGGGACGCC
>JACQUI010000046.1 GCA_016210395.1 Chloroflexota bacterium
AGCCACCCCCACCCCGCCTACGTTACGCGCCACACCAGTGGTGAGACGTACGCTGCAGCCGATACGGATCCTACGCGCCTTCCTCCGGGTCTTCGGGGTCCTCTGGGTCCTCTGGATCCTCAGGGTCCTCCGCGGGTTCTTCCTCGATGTCCGCCACGTCCTCCTCGAAGTCGGCGATGGCCTTCAGCGCCCGTTCCTCATGCTTGGCCATTTCGTCGGCTGCCCGGTCAGGGTCTTTGGCGATTCTCTCGGCGACTTTGGCGTCGTACGCCGCGAGCTGGGCATCCAGATCCGCTTCCAGATCTGCCCTCGTCTCGCCGCCGGCAAACACTGCGCCAGTGCCCAACGCGGCTGTGATCAACAACGTGAGGACAATCCCAATAGCTCGAATTGTGGTGTACAGACCTCTCATCCCAGCCTCCTCGTTTCTTGTCATGGCCATCTTTGTGCTAACAGGACCGCACTCGCACACTTGCAGGCTCTCACCCCCCTTCAACCGCCCCACCGTGCTGCGCCGCCGGGGCTATGCCCTGCCGATGAGCAGCGCCTCGGCCGCAACAATGTGTCTTCGTGTCTTCCCGCGCCATGAGAAATGCGGTAGCTGGACAGGCCTTCGCCAGCCTGCCTTTCCAAGGCATGAAACGCAGATGAGCCGGCCCCTTAGACGTCCCGAACGGGGAAGGTCGCGCCGTAAAAGGACATGAGCGCCTTGAAGCGCTGGCCCTTCATCCACCTATCGAAGAGCAAGACGGCGATTGTCCTGGCCTCCTCCTCGTCGTCCGGCGCTATGCTTTCCCCGTATTCATGGAAAGCGCGCAACACCCTTGCCAGGTCTTCCGCAATAGGGGCCAAGCTCATAGTCGTCATGCTTTTTGCCTCCTCCACCTTCTCACTGGAAAACGCGGGCGCGCCCGGCTTGCCGCCTCGCTACTTGGTCAGAGGAAAGGGCATATTCCGCTGAAGCTTCACGACTCGGACAAGGGTACCCATCATGTGTATGGCCTCTTCCCACTGCGCGACGGTTGTCGTGCCAGGGGGCGGGACAACGCGATGGTGATGGGCAATCACCTGCTTGAGGTTGGGGTTGTTGGCGGCGACCAGGCGCACGATCTGGGCGGCGTCCATGGGGTCACGCGCCGTGTTCAGGGGGACGATGGCAAGGTCCGGCTTGAAGGCCGCGCCCCACATCTGCATGTCCATGGTGGCGGCGGAGCTGCCGGCGAAGTAGATGGTGTACCCGTTTTCCAGGGTGATGAAGAAGCCGGCTGCAGGCCCGCCGTACGGGTTCTGCGCGGTCGGCTGCGGCAGCCCGGAGCCATGCACCGACCCCACGACGCGGATGGTGATGTCACCGAACTGGTGCCAGTTGCCTGGATTGCTCCTGATGACCTGCGTAGAGGTCAGGCCCTTCTCAATCAGCCAGGACCCAAGCTCGAAGCCGCCTGCCACGACCTGCGCGCCTGTCTTTTGCGCAATGGCAATGGTATCGCCCAGCTCATCGCCGTGGCCGTTGGGGACCAGGATGAGGTTAGCCTTCTGGATGTCGTTCAGGGTGATACTGGCGTCGGGGTTCCCCGTAATGAAGGGGTTCGTATGAATAACCGTCCCGTTGACCGAAGTGATCCGAAAGTGCGACCACCCGAACCACTCCAGCGTCGGGACGCCTGCGGTCTCTACTGCCTCCGGCTGAGCGGCTGGGCCCGCCGCCACAGGCGAGGATGGGGCCATCCCGCCGAAGACCAGCAACCCCAGAGCCAATGCCGCCAGTCCAATAACGACCATTGCAAGGGTCTTCACCATCTCACACCTCCACACCACATGTATCCCTTAAGATGAATACGCCGGCGGGCCGCCAATGGATTCGCGATCCCGCTGGGATCCACTCAAGCAGGACGAAACGGCCCAACAGCAATCCGCGCAATAGAGGGAAAGGCCCAAAGGTATTGATATAGGATGCCTGCTGTGCAGGCGTCCCTGCCAGTGCTTAGAGTCTAGAACTGTGCTGGAGGTCAGGTGCAATGTCAGGGATTGCTGCGGCGTCCCGCCTGAGAAGGAATGAGGGTGTAGCGGGCTAGCGCCGCCACACCCTCATCGTCGTCCATCGGGGGGAGAAACGGGGAGGCTTTAGGATGTCGTTACTGTGGGGTCAGACCATATAGGGCGGAAAGCTGCTGCTCGGTGACGAACTCTTGCTTTGTCCCTACGGCCTTCTGGGCCTCTTGCAGGCCTGCCCTGAACTGGCTGGCGTTAACCAACGGCGTCACTTCGCACTGCGACAGCCCGCTGATCTGCATGAAACCGACGATCCTCTGGACCTCTTCTTTAGAGGCCACCTCTGCGATTACACAGCAGCCGGTGCTATGGCCGGTGGTCCCGTAGACGGCCTTGGCTCTTGGATCCCTGGCCAACTGCTGAATGCACAGCGAGATGTTGGCCAACTGCTGCGGTGTAGCCTGTGACAGGTCCGGGCCTCTTCCTTCGATGAGCCACTGTTGCATCATCAGTCTCCCCTCTCGTTTTTAGAGTTTCTCCACCTGGGATATGCTCTGCGCCCCCGCACTTCCTCCCTGATGACGACCACAAGCATTGTCACGGAAAGAGGGTAGAGCGCGCCAGGACATGAAGACTAGACCTAGAGTCTAGGACTAGAGTTCTGTTATAGAAAAGCGCTTTTGTGGCATCCAGGCGCGCAGCACAATCGGAGGGACGCAGCATGGAGCGTGTTTCAGCAGACACTCGGGGATGTGACGATAACTGTGCCAGGCATTCGTAGGGGCGGGTTTCAACCCGCCCCTACGAATGCCTACTGGATACGATATTCGCCGAAGCCGGGGAGCCCCATCGCACGCACATTCTGGGACCGACTTCGCATCTCTGTCCCTAGGGATTGACGCGCCTCCCGCGAGCGCGGGCAGGCGACACCCTACGTTGACCAATCGCTCAGCTACCAGGGGCAGGCTGAGCAGATACGAGCGAATGGAAGGGGTCTTCCACCAACTGGCCTGATGGGCCTGCATCTTCTTCCCTGCTCGCGCTCATCCGGTACACGTCCAGGGCTTGGCCAAGGCGCTCCAGCCAGCCGCTTCCCGGCTCGCCTGCCCCGAGCATGGCAAGATTCAACGCCACTGTTCCCGGCGACGCCACTTCCGGCAGCCGTTTGCCCAGGTCTGAAAGCAACGCTGCAATGGACATGTTCTGGCACAGGAACCGCGCCGCTATGTCTACGATGAGTGGTTGCTGGGTGCACACCACCAGGTCGTTGTCGCCCGTCCCCAGAGCGCCCAGGAACAGCTCCTTGTTGTCGGCTACCATCAGCAGCCACCTTCCGCCACGCTCCGGCGCAAGCCGGTATTCGCGGTAGATGGACCCGCAGCAGTTTCCACACGCCGGGCTGCAGGCCTCGGCGCAGAAGGTATCTATGCGGACGCCGCGCTCTACCGCCGCTGAGAAGTCATTGGCCAGCATCGAGGCCTCTCTGCGCCATGAGAAGACGTACAGGCGGCTCCGGGCCGTGCGGACGACGATCCTTGCCTTCTCTATCAGGGCAAGGTAGCCGCGCGCCTGAGTAATGTACTGGCGGCCTGCTTGGCCTTGCGGGGACTGCAGCGCCCGCTTGGCTCTATCCAGCACACTGGAAAGGCCCCCTTCCAGGTCGCGGAGCAGCACCTCCGAGGGGACCGCCATGTACCGCGTGCCTGTGGTCCCCTCAGAGCTGACGACGGCGCCCCGCGCCTCAAGCTTCTTCAGCACTTCGTAAATGTTCGGACGGGGGATTCCGGAAGCCTTGGCCACCTGGTATCCCGTCGCGGGGCCGCCTTGAAGTAAAGCCACGTAGGTCCGCGCTTCGTAGTCTCCAAACCCCAGTTGTTGCAACAGGTTCTCACTGAGTCCCATACCCCACCTCTTTGCTGTTGTTGAATAGTTGGGCAGCCTTGCCGGGCGTAGATGCTCTCCACTTCATCACGGCCGGGCTTGCCGCCGGGACCAGGCACACCAGCTTCTCCACCGCCTACATCTTAGAACACACTTTCCGCTGAGCACCTAGAACTTTTGTCTAGACACATCTGACCTACCTGCTGAGGCCACGCTGTAGCTGGGCGATGCATGTGCGATGAGCGGAGCCGTTGCTCCTATGGGCGCATACGAACCGAGGCCGGCGCTGGGGGAGCATCCCTCCCGCCAGACCGGCCTCGTTTTCAGGTAAGCGCGTCTTGAGCAGTCTCCGGCTGCTGGCTAGGCCATGGCAAAGGAGACGATGACGATCACACCCTTGCGGACCGTGGGATCAACTTCGGTCAGAGCCGGCACGATGTTGAAGCTGGCGTCGCCGATGACCCACACGTTGTTATCCGTGGAGATGAGGACGCCGCTGTACAGCAGCGCGGTCTCGACGCTGGCAGGGATGACGGTCTGAGGGCCGACAGCCTTTCCAACGATCCTCTCGGCAACGATTGGACCGGGCTCAACCGTCCGCAGCGCGATGACCTTGACCAGGTCACCGACGCCAGGGTTGTTGTCCAGGCGCACGCCCTCGCCCAGGTAGACGGGAAGGTTCTGGCTGCCGATCTTCCACTCCAGGCCGTCGGCGCTGATGCTGGTTACCACGCCTTGGATGACATACTCGACAATAGTGCCCTGAGGGAGGCCGGCGGGCATCACGTCGGTATTGCTCATGGGCGCGGGATGGGGCGTTGCGGGCACTGCCAGAGCGCCATCGGCAGGTCCAATTTCAAGAGCATTGAAGCTGAGTCCGCCGTTCGTCGGGACGCAGCGGGCAAGACTGACCACTACGGAGCCGCTGACGCTGTCGGTCACGCTGATCTTGCACGTAGGAGCGCTGAAGCCATTTGCCTGAACCTTGTACCGGCCCTGGTTATCCGCGGTCCCCATGACCACGCCGTTAATGCTGATGTCGGCGCCCGGCTGAGCGCCGGAGCCCTCAACGCGCAGTTGCCCGCCTTTCATCTCAGCCTTGTTCACCACCAAGGCTGCCGCGTACGTGGGAGACACCAAGCTCATCGCAACACCGAACAGGGCTATCACAAGCACCGCAAGCAGCGCCATGCGACCTATCCCAACTTTACCTGCCACCGCACTGACCATTTTCAGAATCCTCCTTGTATATATGTGCATCTTTCCAGATTGGATTTGTTCTTGCTCCCGGTCGCCCCGCCAAACAAGAGCAGGTTCCCCGGAAGACTTACCAGTGGGACGCGCGCCATGAGTTCAGAATAAGAGCACGCGCCGCTTCCAAGAAGTAGAACCGTTACTAACGAAGTAGCTGTAACGCCAGTCTAGAAAGCGCAGGAAGAACGCTGGACGCGTTCAGGGGAACGGGCGCTCGCCCAAACAGCGTTCGTAGAGGCAGACCTGTGTGGCCGCTCCCGTAGAGGCGATGCATGCGTCGCCTCTACGGGAGCGGCGGACATGGCGTGCGAGCGCGGCTCCCCAACGTCTGTCTCAAAGGGGATGGCGGGCCGACAAAGAGTCCCCCTTCTGAAGTGAAGGGGGACTCTTTACGCGGAACGGTGAGACAGGCCGCCGAAAGGGGCGGACCTTGCCGTGCGCCGGCGTACATCAGGCAGGAAAGAGATCGGAAGCCTATCGCAGGGTAGCGTTCATCCCAGGATAGAAGTTGTACCTGCCGGCAGTCCCTGCCCGCATCTCCAGGACAAACTGCACCGGCCTTGGAGGACTTACCTTGGTGGGCGTGCCATCGTCCTCGCCCATTGGGGGGACGAACGACTGAATGTCCACCACTTGCTTCGCGCTATCAAGGAAGACGATGTCTACAGGGGGGTGGTTATCGGAGACCCAGACAGGCCAGTGGCCTTCACCCGGGTAGACGAAGAGCAACGCCTCGTCGCGGTCAGGCACGCCCCGGACGGCCAGGCCCATCTGCCACTCCTCGATGGAGTCGGCAACCGAGAGCCTGAAGGGCATGCCGCCCAGGAAGGCGAACTTCGCGGTGGCGGGGTCAATGCCGTCGCCCAGGGGGATGCGCTCAAGGGAGGGCGCCGGCGTCCTGTCGAAAGCATGAAGCCCCGGCAGGCCAATGATGCCGAAGTAGGACAGGGCCAGCAGCGCCACTGCCGTCCACGCGAGGCCGGTAAGGGCCCAGAGAAGGGCGCCGCCCTTTCTCTTTGCCCCGCTGGAGGCTGCTGCGTCCGGCGTGGACGCAACCGGTGTGGGAAAGCGGAAATTCCCTGCATTAGCGCTTTTCGAACTCTCCCTGAACATCACGAGACCTCCAATGCTGACTGCGAGACTATCTCAAGATGGTCTTCTTGACCCCCAGCCAACAGGCTGGGGCTTCATGCCGCTTCCCCTTCAGGGGAGCGGTCCTGCATCCTGGCTCCCTTACCTGGGGTGAGGGAGATGAATGTGGTGGACACCCCCACACCCCCGGCAGGGGCACTGTACTAGATGCTACCCGTGGCAAGGGCCAAGCGGTCCCGGCGTTGTTGCCTGGCGCCGCCTGGCCCTTGGTGTGCTCATTTATTGGATGCCGTCCGACGGGACAACTCCTTGCGGAAGCTATGGCTTCTCCTGGACGCTCACCTGCACGTCGCCATTGCAGCGGGGCGCAGAAGAGAGGTCTGCCGGCTGGGCGCACTGGGCGGTGATGATCGTCAGGTCAACCTCTTCCTTCTCGGCAGTGCCGGTGCAGGAAGAGAAGCTCTTGAAGATCTCGGTCTCGCGGACCTCAGCGCCAACGGTGATGGGGCCGAAGGCGATCTTCTGATGGGTGATAGCGCACTCGCCCTGGTCTGGGGTGAACGCCTGCTCGACAAACCGGGTCGGGGGAGGAGCCACCTGGGCGGTCACCGCGGCCTCGGTCTTGGTGGGCATCATGCTCCAGGCCATCAGCAGGGCAAAGGCCAGCAGGGCCAGGGTTGCCG
>JACQUI010000356.1 GCA_016210395.1 Chloroflexota bacterium
AGTTCAACCAGCGGCGCTTGCGTTGGGGGAGACGGAAGCGTGTTCATGCCTCCAGGGTACCACAAATCGCGAATAAATGCACTACTAATTATAGCCTATTCCCAAATCTGCGATGTCCAGACCTCTGAGCCTAGCGCAAGAAGGGAGTCTTTCGGTGGTCGGCTGCAAGAGGAATCTCCCGTTCGCGAACGATTCAGTGTCGCCAACGACGGTCCGCTGCCGAGGCCCTGCGGGGGGGCGATTGTCGTGAGAGATTCTTCGCGAGGCGGGGCGTAGTTGGCAGCGATTCTCGTTTGACCGCCTCGCTCTAGAATGACAAGCCTGCTCCCCAGCCCTTGCCGGCAAGATGACGCCAAAAGAACCGAAAGACCAGGCGGACTTGCCGATTCCGACGAACCCTGTACAATGCCTCCTGGCATAGCTACTCAAGGAGGCCACATGACCACCACAGCCGCTCCTGCCGACAGGTACTTCAACTCCGGCAACCTTCGCATTCACTATCTGGACTGGGGGAACGAGGGCGCGAAACCCCTGATCTTGCTCCATCACATCAGCAGCAACGCCCACACCTGGGACGACTTCGCTCGCAACGTGCGCAGCCGCTACCGGGTGCTGGCCATGGATATGCGCGGCCACGGCGACAGCGCCTGGGCCGGCGAGGGCAACTACACGACCGAGCACTACGCCTCGGATGTAACCGCCCTCATCCAGCACCTGGGCCTGCGCAACGTGGTCGTCTTGGGCGGCTCGACAGGCGGGCGCGTGGCGCTGGTGGCCGCCGCCCAGAACGCCGATAGGGTCGCCGCGCTGGTTATGGAGGATGTCGGCGCAGTCCGCCCCGCGACTATCTCGCAGGGCTTCGCCGACCGCGTTGCCACGGGCGACCCGCAGTTCGACACGGTGGAGGAGTGGGCGAAGAGCCTGCAAGGGCAGAACCAGCGGACGCCGTACCGGTTCTTCCAGAACCTGGCCCTGCACGGCACCAAACGGTTGCCCAACGGCAAGCTGGGGCTGAAGCGGGACGTGCTTATCCAGCGGGACTTCGTGCCCCTGGAGCTGTGGCACTACGTGGAGAAGGTGAAGGCGCCCTTCCTGCTCATGATCGGGACGGAGAGCACCATCGTGGGCCAGGACCAGCAGACGCGCTTCAAGCAGATCCGGCCGGACATCGAGATGGTAACGGTGCAGGGCGCGGGGCACATCATCGTGCACGACAAGCCGGAGGAGTTCGAGCGCCTGGTGCTGGACTTCCTAGGGCGACACGGGGTGTAGGGCTAATGTCCTGACAGGAGAACAACCGCTGTTAGTGGTCTAGCTTTTTCGGCTGTGGCGAGAGCCGGGCCGCTGCCTCGGCCCTGTGCGGGCAGGCGGAGGGTGCGAGGGATTCTTCGCGAAGCGGAGCGCATCGAATCGCAAAGGCAGTTTGACCACTTCGCTCTAGAATGACAATTGCCTTGGCTGCGATTGCTCCAAGAGCCGAACACGCCTTACACGCACTGATCACGTGTCAGGACGCTAGGAAGACAGGTCCTCAAATACATTGCGCCAGGCGTCTTCGCCCATGACTCCGTAGCCCTCGCGGAAGGTGATGACGCCTTGTCTGTTCACCGCTACCTTGGTGGCCTGGATGGTGATGTCGTAAGCGGGCAGGATGCCTGCGGGCGCAACTGCCACAGGCCAGGGGTACCCTTGCGCCTTCTTGTACGCCACAAGGTCGTCCAGCTTTTCGTAGGGGTCAATGCCGATGGCAATGAAGGACACGTTGTCCTTGTACTGGGGGTAGACGTCTTTCAGCGACCGTAACTCGGCGCGGCAGGTCGGTCACCAGGTGGTGAAGAAGTAGAGGACAAGGGGGCGTCCCTGTTCACGGAATGACGCGACGCTCACCTGCCGGCCGGTGCCCAGGGACAAGGTGAAGTCTGGTGCCGCGCTGCCCGGGCTCGAGCCTGCCGGGGGAAGGGTAACCGGCGGGGATATCGCGCCGGGCGTTGCAATGCTGGCCGCGTCACTGGGAGTGGCCTGGGAGGGCTCCGCTTGAGGCGCGCCGCAGCCTGCGGCCAGGACAAGGGCCGCTACGATAGACGCGATTGTGAGAATACGCCGCGACATTGATGCCACCACGGCTCCAGGAGATTCGTCATCAAAGAGGTCGCCTACAAGAGACCCTCGTCCCCACCCACCGCCCCAGGGCGCAGAGCCTAGGTGGCGAACTCCAGTTTCAGACCCCCCTGCGGAGGACGCGATCCCCTCCCACCTTGGCACGAAGGCAACTATCGGGCAAGGCGCCTCAAGGGCAGATACCGGACGCCTACTCCAGACCGGGCACCGGGAACCTGGAGGTCAGCGCGACAACCTTGCGCCGCACGCTATCCTCCACCTGCCTATCGCCGACGTGATTGAGCGTCTCGACGATGAGGCTGCCCACCTCCACCATTTCCTGCGCCCCGAAGCCCCTGCTGGTCAGCGCGGGCGTGCCCAACCGCAGCCCGCTGGTCACACGCGGCGGCTTGGTGTCGAAAGGAATGGCGTTCTTGTTGGCGGTGATGTGGACGCGGCCCAGGGCGTCTTCAGCCTGCTGGCCGGAGAGGCCCATCGGCGTGACATCCACAAGCATCAGGTGATTGTCCGTGCCGCCGGAAACGATGCGCAGCCCACCCTCTTCCAACGTCTTTGCCAGTCTCTTGGCGTTCTCTACGATCTTGCGGCCGTACTCGACAAACTCCGGCGACAGCGCCTCCTTGAAGCAGACCGCCTTGGCTGCGATGGTATGCATGAGCGGCCCGCCTTGTGAATATGGAAACACGGCGCGGTCCACCTTGCGAGCGAGCGCCTCGTCGCACAAGATCATGGCGCCGCGGGGGCCGCGCAGGGTCTTGTGCGTCGTGGTGGTCACCACCTGGGCGTAGGGGATGCAGGAGGGATGTACGCCGGCGGCGATGAGGCCGGCGATGTGGGCGATGTCCACCATCAGGGTCGCGCCCACCTCGTCCGCGATGCGGCGGAAACGGGGGAAGTCTATGAAGCGCGGGTATGCGGTCGCGCCTGTGACGATGACCTTGGGGTGGTGCTCTTTGGCCAGGCGTTCGACTTCATCGTAGTCAATGTACTCGGTCTCGCGGTCAACGCCGTAGGAGACGAACTTGTACAGGCTGCCGGAGAAGTTCACGTCGCTGCCGTGCGTCAGGTGGCCGCCCTGGTCAAGGCGCATCCCCAGGACGCAGTCGCCGGGCTGGAGGAGCGCGAAGTAGGCCGCCATGTTGGCTTGCGAGCCGCTGTGCGGCTGGACGTTGGCGTGCGCGGCGTGGAAGAGCTGCTTGGCCCGGTCAATGGCAAGCTGCTCGGCCACGTCCACGTACTCGCAGCCGCCGTAGTACCGCTTGCCGGGGTAGCCTTCGGCGTATTTGTTGGTCATGACGGAGCCCTGGGCCTCCCGCACCGCCTGGCTCACGTAGTTCTCTGAAGCGATGAGCACCAGGTTGCGGCGCTGCCGCACCTCTTCCTGCTGGATGGCTTGGGCAAGCTCGGGGTCGAAGGACTTCAGATCGGGCATGTAAGCGCCTCCGCGTATGTGCGAAGGGAGAGCCGGCGGCTCTCCCGTATGCCTGAGGTGAACGCCTCAGGGTACGTTTTCTAAACAACTGAAGTGTAGGAAGTGGGGTAGCGGATGTCAAACAGCGCCGGGGAGCACGACAACGCCTGCGACCAGCTTGAAACAGCGTTGCTGCGGGCCGAACGGTTCGCCCAGGCTTATGGTGAAGAGCAGGCGATTGTCCTGCGTCAGCCCCGCAACGTTCCGCTCGTGGCCCTCTTCTTCAAGTGAGGCGAGACGTTGAAACCAAACGGGATCGGTGATGGACAGGCGATAGGGACCGCCGTCAATGGTGAAGGCCGCGTAGAGCCGCCGGCGGCCCTCCCTGCTCTGTACGATCCAGGTGACCTGGGCGGGACTGACCAGGGCGAGGGAACTGTTGGGCGGATCGAGGAAGATGTCGCGGTACTCAACGGAGTCGCCGTGGGAGCCGAACAAGGTGGACTCTGCGCTGATCTTTGGCGACAGGAGGTCCCAGGCCGCGGAAGGGGCTAGGTGGCCTACCTTCTGCCATCGCTTCGGGCCAAGGAGGCAGTTCTCCGGCTGGTGCAGCGCTGGACTGGCCCTGGAGATATCGGCGCGCACCACGTCAAGCAAAGCGGCTTCCGCACCGTTCCCGTAGAGGATGAAGCGTCCCATCATCTTCTGGGCTGATAGGCCGCATCCACTGCCCGTCAGACAGGCGCAGACCCGCGACGCACCTTCCCCCATGCTTCCAGGAGTTGGCAAGGCATAAGAAGTCCACTTCCATCTCAGGACCTCACTGTCGGCGCTACAAGTGGACTACCTCGAAGCCACCCCACTTACCCTGAAGGTATTCAAGGACGAGACGGCGGTGGCACTTTTCGGCCGTGCGTTCGCTGCAGAGGAAGACCGTGGGCACGGCGAACAGGTCCTGCGAGAGCTTTTCTTCAATGCGCCGCTCGGCCATGAGGGCGAGGAACGAATCCTCATACGTTGCCATGACCCTTTGCGTTTCTTGTAGGCGTCGAGGATGTCCTGCGTGGGGGCAAGGAGCGGCTCATGGACATACTCAGCGCCGCAAATCTCTTCGAGGAAATAGGGCAAGTCGTCCCGCTTCGTGAACCCTGCAAGCTGGGACTTGTTGTTCAGGCGGATATCCACCAGGCGGCGTACTCCAGCGGTCCTCAGCGCTTCAAAGAACTCCGGCGCTCGCCTCTTGGTGAAGCCGATGGTATAGGCTTTGCGGACCGCCATGCTTTGTACTCGCCTCGTGTCTCAAAGAGCATAAGCTGGGGCTGGCGCTCAGTCGCCTGCTCAAGGCGGGCAAGCTCAGCTTCAGTCTGAAGCGAACCGTCTCCGCGTATGTGGGCGATCTCTACGCCGGATTCGGTAAGGACGCGACCGATGAGCAGGCGACGGTGGCAAAAAGAAGGGTCTTCTTCGCTGCACATGACGGCGACAACGTAGCTCTCTGCGCCCTTCATGAGCCGCTGGATGCCCTGCCCGAAGGTCGGGGACTGGGCGACCTGGTCGTAGAGCACGCGGCGCTTGGTGTCGTAGAAGCCGGAGGTGGAAGGGCGTCCGCCAAGCTCGGCCCCCATGTAGACGTACTTGAAGCCGCTACGGGGAAGGGCGAGAGCAATCGTTTTCTGGTCGAATTGAGGGGAGTACCTGGAGACGGGAGTGGAGCGCACGTCGGCAATCACCCCTATTCCATAGGCGGAAAGGAGCGATAGGAACGCTTCAAGCGTTTGATTGGAATGGCCTATGGTGAGAATGCGTTCGCTCATGGCTGGCCCGATGCATTATAGCACATCTATGCTACATTTGCCTGGGTTCTATGACCGTGTAATCGCCATCACGGCGGCGGTAGATCACGTTGTGCTGGTTGGTCTCGCTGTTGATGAAGAAAAAGAACTCGTGGCCCAAGAGCTCCATCTGCGCGGCTGCTTCCTCCACGGTGATGGGCTTCATGGCGAAACGCTTGACTCTCACCACGCGTCCGGAAGACGTAGCAACCGCGTCATCTGTGCGGTCAATAGAGATTGGCGGGGCTTCCGCGCCACGGATGGACTCGCCCGCGTTGCTTCTCCTCGCGCGGATGTTCACGAAGTGGCGGCCCTTGAAGCGCTGAATTTGGTGGTCCATGATCTGCGTGGCGGCGTCCACCGCAGCGTTGACCGTCGGCGCGCGCTCCTCTGCCCGCAACAGTGTGCCGCCCACGTCAATGGTCAACTGGACAACGATCTGGTCCAGGGCGGAGCGCGTCTTTTCCCGCCTGGCCTCCAGCTTTGCTTCGGTTGGCCCACCGAAGTCCTTGAACTGACGCTGGATCGGCTCGAACTTACGCTGGATGTAGCTCCTGACGGTTTCGGGCAGGTCCAGGTTGCGTGATGTGATGACTAGGTCCATGCAGCCTCCGCAAGGTGAAGTCCTCTCATTGTAGGTAGGGGGGACTGGGCGGCGCAAGGACTTCTATTCGTGCGTTAGGCTCTGTGCGCCCGACTTTTCCTGGGAACAGCGCCGTGTACTCGCCCCTCCTCACGCATCGTACCTGTTTCTGCGGGGAACACGGGGCGGGGCATACCTCTAGGATGCCCTTTGGTACCCCGTGCATATACGTGGCTCTAGCACATCTGTCGCTTGACAGGAAACCCTTGGCCCGTGCTATTGTGAACGCCGTTGCAAATTGCTGGCGGCAAGTGGGAAGCGCCCGACTGGGTCCCCGCACACAAGGGAGCCAACCATGCCGTTGCTGGTCCGTGCTGAGTCGCGTGGCTCAGTGTTCGCTTCCGGTCAAGCGCGGCTTTCAAGGCCTACGGGCTTGCGCCCGAGCCACCTCTCGAATACGCGCGCTCTAGTATGTCCACCACCTAAGGTACACTTGTGCCTTTTTCCTTTGTCCAAAGAAGGGTGAAGACATGAGGTCTATAACGTCCTCCCTCTCCATCGTAAGCGACGGGAACGTCAAGACCGATGGCGGCGCGGTCTTCGGGCAGTTTCCTAAGGGAGTCTGGGAACAGATGGCGCCGCCCGACCGGCGCAACCGCGTCAGCCTCGGCCTCAACTGCCTGGTCATCCGGTCAGGCGATAGCTGCGTGCTGGTTGACACCGGCGTTGGCAGTAAAGACCCCGACCTGGCAAAAGAGCGTTTCGGCCTCACGCGCAGTTGCCTGCTCAAGAACTTGCGGGCTATGGGTCTCACGGCTCGAGACGTGACCGCAGTGGTCCTTACCCACCTGCACCAGCAGCACTCCGGCGGCTGCACGCGGTTGGACCGCTCGGGCGAGGCCGTCCCGACGTTCCCCAACGCCAGGTACTACATCCAGCGCAAGGCATGGGACGATGCCGTTCACCCCAACGAGCGCGCCTGCGAGTTTTACCGGCACGACGACTATATGCCCCTCAAAGACCGGGACCAGCTCTGCTTGCTGGACGGCGATGCTGAGGTTGCCCCCGGCGTCCGCGTGCGCCTCACGGGCGGCCACTGCAAGGGACACCAGATGGTGCTGGTGAACCACGGGGGAGAGCGCGTGGCGTATCTTGGTGACCTGGTGCCGACCCACCACCATTTGAAGATGGCTTGCATCTCTTCTAACGACACCTACCCTGAAGACACGCTTACACTCAAGAAAGACCTGGTGGCCGAGGCTGAGAAGTGCGGGTGGCTCATGGTGTTCTGCCACGGCATAGACACAAGGGCAGGCTACCTGGAAAAGCGCAAGGGAGAGATCAACTTCCGCCCCGTGGAGTTCTGAGCACCTCCTAAAGTGGTGTAGCGTTTGACACATGGCTCTCGCATAGTCATGGGCGCCCTTTGCGGATGCAACGCCTTTGACTTTTCCCTGGGGCAGATGCTTAGTTCCCGCCCGCCCTGGGGCGCAAGCTTGCGCCCCAGGGCGGGGACGCCCCAGCAGCCTCGGCGGGGCGTAGCCCTCTGCACACCCGCGACCCACGGACCGTATGAGAGGCATCAGACGGGCGTCAACAGGAGCGGCTCCACCCCATTGCTGTTGTGCTTTCAGGTATGCTATCGTGTGCCAGGCTTACCCAGCATAGCCTCACATCACTTCAAGGCGAGGAAAGACTATGCCCATCGCAAGGCAGACCATTGTCCACCCCAAGCCAGGCATGTCCCAGCGGGTCGAAAAAGTGCTGGACGACCTGGAAGCCACGTACGCAAAACTGCCAGGATATGTCATGGGATTCCGGTACAAGCCTCAAGGGGTAGCCGGGGAGCTCGGGCGCATCGCCCTGTGGCGCACCCAGCAGGACACTGACAGCGCCGCCCGCGACACCCATGTGCAGGCCCTCAGATCGCAACTCAACACCCTCATTCAGGGCGAACACGTAGAGCAGGTCCTGGAAATTGAGGGGACGCCCCAGAACTTGCCAAAGTAGCTGCGAGGCTTACGCAAGCCTCCCCCACACCACATCCCCGTTGCGCCGTTCCAGCAGGACCGGCGCAATCTGGTTATGCAGATCCTTTTGGGATACGGCGTTGGCCCGCACGTAGTTGTCCGTGAGCCCGGACCACACTCGTAGATCGCCCAGAGGACGGCTGTCCTCCCACAGGACGGACCGCACGCTACCGGCCATCGCGTCTCGAAAGGATGCGGCCTGGGCACGGGCAAGCGACAGAAGCCTCCCCATCCACCGGCGTTTCGCCTGCTCCTCCACCTGCCCTTCAAAGCGCGCAGCGCTTGTGCCAGGGCGCGCCGAGTAGGGAAACACGTGCAGCCCGGCGAACCCCACCGCTTCGCACAGGGCATACGTCTCAGCGAAGATGTCCTCCGTCTCCCCTGGGAACCCAACGATGACATCCGCCGTTACCGCTACGTCCGGGACTGCCTCCCGCACCCGTGCGACGGCATCCCTGTACTGCTCCGGCGTGTATTGGCGGCGCATTCTCCTGAGCACCTCTGCAGACCCGCTTTGCAAAGGGATGTGCACGTGGGGACATAGCCGTGGGTCGCGCCACAGCGCAACAAGCTCAGGCGTGATCTCCCGTGGCTGCAAGGAGGACACGCGCAGGCGGGCAATGGAGGTATCCTCCAGGATGCGCTCGATGAGCCGTTCCAGCGATGTGTTGGGGAGGTCGTACCCGTAGCTCCCAAGCTGCGTCCCGGTCAACACCACCTCCCGGTACCCCTCAGCAACCAGGCCCTGCACCTGGGACACGATCTGGGCGGGGGAAACGCTCCGTTCCCTGCCGCGCACCTTGGGCACAATGCAGTAGGAGCAGACATGGTTGCAACCTTCCTGGATTTTCACCATGGCCCTGGTGCGCGGGTTCAGGGCGGCCTGTGGTAGGCTGCCATCTGCCGTTGAACATGCCGGACGCTCCGGCCCCAGCGCCAGGGATACCCGCGCCACAAGCTCGTCCTTCTGGCTGTTGCCCAAGACAAGGTTTATGCTGGGGATGCGCTCTTCCAAAGAGGGATCGCGCTGGGCGTAGCAGCCTGTGGCTACAACAAGGGCGTTGGCGTTGGCGCGGCGGGCGTTGCGCAGGGCCTGACGCGCTTTGGCGTCTGCCTCGTGGGTGACGGTGCACGTATTGACGACATAAACGTCCGCTGCTTCCGGCCCGCCGGCCAGGACGTACCCGGCAGCCATGAATTGGGCCAGCAGAGATTGGGTGTCGGCCTGATTGAGTTTGCACCCGTGGGTTTCGAGGAATACGGAGGGCCGGCGTTGAGAGGGCATGGGAGGCGATTCCTTTGGTGAATCACCGGGGCAGGCTTCTGTCTGCCCAGCGGACGGCAAGTCAAGAAAGGTGGACATGGTTGGCGAAAGCGCGGGCGGGCACCCTCGGGGCGCTCACAGGGGAGGCTCCTCCGCATAGAGGAGGCCATGCCTGCCTACTTATGCTAACATAATAGTGGTAAGAGGGGGCAGCACGGCGCAGCATCGCTGGACCGGAGGTGACGTGTGAAGCCTGGCGCGATCGTGCGGTGGGGCGAAACGTACCTGACGGGCAGGGTCAAGGAAATCCAGGGGGACTACGCCCTGGTGGAAGTCGTTCCAGACCTCCGCCTGGACGTGGATGCGCGCATTCGCAAGTTCTTTGTCCCCGGCATGGTGCTGCGCATCCATGTCTCCAGCCTGGAAGACGAGCCTCCGGTAAGCAAGGCTGCGTAAGGGGCCGCCCTCTTGTTGCAGGGTCGGGCGCTGCCCAAGCCGTGTTGCTGTAGCCTGGCGCGGATGCTTTGCCCAACGAGCTGGGGATTGGCCTCTTCGTGGTTGGCAATGGTTGCTTTTTCCCAGCCGCCCCAGGGCGCAAACCTTGCGCCCCTACAGGGGACTCCCCCGGCAGGGAACGTGGTCCCCGAGCACCCTCTTTGCATAATGGCAGCTATCGAGCAAGGGCAGCCTGGCGCGGGGCAGTCAACCCGCAATACACATTCAGACTGTGGGAACACGGTCTGACGCAGGTGTACCCAAGAAAGGGTGCATGTTGATTCAGCCGCATCTACAGGGTGTGCGATACACCCAAAAAGGGCTTCGCCCGTCTTCTCTGTCGCTGGCAAACCTTTTGCCTCCTCTCTATAATTCCACTTCAACAGCCGCCTGGAGTTGCCTGTGACTCAATCCGTCTCCGCCAGACCTACCGTTGCCTATTTTTCCATGGAAATCGGCCTGCACCCGGCTATGCCCACCTATAGCGGTGGCCTGGGGATCCTGGCCGGCGACACCCTTCGGGCCGCAGCCGACATGTGCGTGCCCATGGTTGCCGTCACCTTGCTCCACCGGAAGGGGTACTTCCGCCAGCACCTCGACCCGCAAGGCAATCAGTGGGACAGCCCGGCCACATGGTCGCCGGAGTCCCTGCTGGAGCCGCTGCCCCAGCGCGCCTCAGTCACCATAGAGGGGCGCAAGGTGGTCATCCGCCCGTGGCGGCTCACGGTGGAGGGTGTATCGGGCGGCAAGCTCGCCGTCTACTACCTGGATACGGCTGTGCCGGAGAACACGCCCTGGGACCAGGGCCTGACCGACCACCTCTACGGCGGCGACAACCACTACCGCCTGTGCCAGGAGGTCCTGCTGGGCATTGGGGGTATTGCGATGCTCCGGGCCCTTGGCTACCAGAAATTCCACGCCTATCACATGAACGACGGCCATTCGGCGCTGCTCACCCTGGCCCTCCTTGAGGAGCGGGCGGCAGGCAGGCCGCTGGATAGCCTCACGACTGAAGACCTGGAATCGGTGCGGAGAGAGTGCGTCTTCACGACGCATACCCCCCTCCAGGCAGGACACGACCAGTTTCCCCTGAGCATGGCCGGCCAGGTCATAGGACAGGACAGGCTCAGGATACTGTCTGTCACGGACTGCTGTCCCCACGGGACCCTGAATATGACGCTGCTGGCCATGTTCCTTTCCCACTACGTCAACGGCGTGGCCTTGCGCCACCGGGAGACCGCCCTCACCCTCTACCCCAACTTCCCTGTCAACTCCATCACCAACGGCGTGCATGCCGCCACGTGGATTGCGCGTCCCCTTCTGGAACTCTACGACAGGCACATCCCTGGCTGGCGGCAAGACAACTACTACCTGCGCTACGCAGTCAACATCCCGCTGGACCACATCCTCCATGCCCATGCCACCGCCAAGCAGATGCTCCTGAATGAAGTGGAGCGGCGGACTCAGGCGCACTTTGACCCCTTTGCCTTCACCATCGGCTTTGCCCGCAGGGCAACCGCCTACAAACGCCACGACCTGTTCTTCACCGACCTGGAGCGGCTGGGGCGCATTGTCGAACGAATCGGTCCTATACAGGTAGTGTTCGGCGGCAAGGCCCATCCCCGGGATGAAGAGGGGACCACCATGATCAAACGCGTCTTTGCTGCCGCCGCCGCCCTGGGAAGCAAGCTGAAGGTGGTGTACCTGGAGGAGTACGACATGGGCCTGGCGAGCTTCCTTGTCGGGGGCGTTGACCTCTGGCTGAACAATCCCCAGAAGCCCCTGGAAGCCTCGGGCACCAGCGGGATGAAGGCCGCCCTCAACGGCATCCCCAGCCTCAGCATCCTGGACGGCTGGTGGGTGGAGGGCCACGTGGAGGGCGTCACCGGTTGGTCCATCGGCGATGACGTACCGGGACCCAACTCCCGCGAGGCCGATGCCCGGGCCTTGTATGACAAGCTCGAGTACGTTGTATTGCCCCAGTTCTACGGCAGACCCCTGGCCTACGCCCAGGTCATGCGCTCCACCATTGCCCTCAACGGTTCTTTCTTCAATACGCACCGCATGCTGGGCCAGTATGTGGCCAACGCGTACAACCTGGGCCGCGCGTAAGGAGAGACGCCATGCCGCAAGACCCCTTGCTGCTCACCGAGCAGGAGCGCATCCTCCAGCGCGCCGTCCACGACTTTGCGGACAACGTGCTGGCGCCCAGGGCAGGTGAATTGGACGAGCGGGAGGAGTTTCCCTGGGAGAACTTCCGTGGCCTGGCGGACATGGGCCTCCTGGGCATCGGTGTCCCGGAGGCCTACGGCGGCGCAGGCGGCGGCTTCCGCGAAAGCAGCATCGCTACGGAGGAGATCGCCCGGGGATGCGCCGCCACCTCGGTCATCTACGGCGCGCACCTGTCACTGGCCACCCAGACCATCGCCCGCTTTGGCAGCGACGCCCTGAAGGCGCGCTTTCTCCCTGCTCTGGCGCAGGGCCGCCGGGTCGCGGCCTTCGCCCTCACCGAGCCCGAGGCCGGCTCCGACGTGGCGTCCCTTGCCACCGCTGTGACGCGCAAGGGGGACGACTACGTCCTCAACGGGTCCAAGCTCTTCATCACCAACGGCGACGTGGCTTCGGTCTACGTTGTCTTTGCCACTCACGACCGCGCTCTGCGCACCAAGGGCATAGACTGCCTGGTCCTGGAGAAGGGAACGCCCGGCCTGGCCGCGAACCGGCAGTCGGGCAAGCTCGGCATGAGAGCCTCCAGCACCGCAGAGGTCGTCTTCCAGGACGCGGCCGTACCTGTTGAAAACCGCATCGGCGAAGAGGGAACGGGCTTCTACGCCGCCATGCAGATACTGGAGTCCAGCCGCATCACCATCGCGGCCCAGTGCGCGGGCATCGCACAGGCATGCCTGGAAGCCGCCGCCCGCTACGCCGGCCGGCGCCACGCATTCGGCCAGCCTATCGCGGGCTTCCAGGCCATCCAGTGGATGCTGGCGGACACAGCGGTGGAGGTTGACGCGGCGCGGCTGCTGACGCGCCGCGCCGCCGTCCTGAAGGACATGGGCCTGCCCCACGGCACGGAGTCGGCTATGGCCAAGCTCTTCGCCTCGGAGGCCGCCAACCGCGCAGCCGACAGGGCGGTGCAGGTGCACGGCGGCTACGGCTATTTTCGCGGGGCGCCGGTGGAACGCTACTTCCGGGATGCCCGCGTCACCGAGATCTACGAGGGCACCAGCGAGGTGCAGCGGCTCATCATCTCCCGCGCCGTGCTGCAGGCGCTGGCTTCCCAGTAGCGAACGTAGGGGCACGATATATCGTGCCCCTACGTTCGCTACTTTACGGGATGGGTCTCCCCTACGGGCACCCAGCGGCCATGTCCCATTTCCCGAGGAACGGCGCTAGGCTTAGACGTCGCTCCTCCAGACCTGGGAAAGCCTGTTGACGCTGTAGTAGCTGAAGCCGTTGGCTGGGCTTGCCAGAGGATAGTCCTTCACGAAGCTATAGTAGTTGAAGGAATCGTAGCTTGCGGCCATGGGAGCATAGGGGATATAGTCCCACATGATCTGCTCCATCTTCCGGATCATTGCCGCCTGGTCGGCGCCCTCAGCCGCCACCATCCTGGGGTACATCTCGTCTATTTCCCTGTTGTTGAAGGCCAGCCAGTTCCGGGATGCCCCTGTGATGTAGTAGCCGCCGAACTGCTCGGCAGCGGTAATGGTGATCATGGTCATGCAGTAGCTGGCGATCTCGTAGTTCCAGGCAGTGAGCCGGGGGAAGAGGACGCTGGACGGGGCGAGGCTGATGGTGACATCAATGCCTATCTTTTTCAGATTCCCAGCGTTGAACTCCGCCATTGCGGGATAGTTGCCGGAGTCCCTGGCATAGAGTGTCAACTGCAGTCCCTGGGGAGCCTCTTCGGCCATGATGCGTTTGGCTTCGGCCAGGTCCTGGTCCTTGGGCTGGCGGTAGCCGGGCAGCTTCCATATCTCTTCCTCGGTGAGGAACCAGGGCAGCTTCCCGCTAGGCACGTAGGTGACGGGGACGGCATCGCCGCTGTAGACCGTTTCGATGTACCCCTTGCGGTCCAGGGCCAAGTGGACCGCCTTGCGCAGCTTGGGGTTGTTGAAGGGCGGCTTGGTGGAGTTCATGTAGACGCCCTGGACAGTGCATGTGCCGGGGACGTTGTTGGTTACGATCTTCCCCTCTGCCACCATATTCCTATAGAGGGACCTGTTGTCCGCCGTGGGGAGGTCGCGGCCAATGTCTGTCTGCCCGGTTAGGAACGCCACGTTGGTAATGGCCCTTCCTCCCTGCAGGATCACTTCGCGTATCTCGTTCAGGTAGACCTCATCCGCCTTGAAGTAGGCTGGGTCGCGTTCGTATGTCCACATGCTGCCTCGCTGGAAGCCCTTGAGCTTGAAGGCGCCGGAGCCGTAGGGCCTCTTGACCAGCATGTCCCTGGTTGTGCCTTCCGGGTAGATGACGGAGTTGTCCAGGATCAGTATTTTGGCGAGGTCGGGGAAGGGCTGCGTCAGATAGACCTGCAGGGTGCGTTCGTCTATCACTGCAACGCCCTCGTCGGGACGGTCAAGGTCAACGAACTCCCTCATCCATCCGGACCGTGCGGAGGCCACCTGGTCCACGAGGCCCATGATCTTCTTCAGGCTGTACACCGCATCCGCAGCGGTCATGAGGGTGCCGTCCCTGGGACCCGGGTTGTCCGGATAGGACTGGAACCGCACATCGCCGCGGAGCTTGAAGGTCCAGACCTTGCCGTCGGCGCTGATGGAGTAGGACTCGACGGCGTCTGGCGCGATGGACTTGCCGTCGGGGTTCCACAGCAGCATGTTGTACAGCTTGCCTGTGTGGATGGTCCAGGCTGCGGTGGTGGCATTCTGCGCATCAAAGCCGTTCGGGTCTTCGCTAGCCTGTTCCTTCAGGATGCCGCCGCGCTTGGGCTTGGCGACGGGCGCCGGCGTGGGGGTTGCCGTAGCCGTGGGTGTAGGGGTGGCGACGGCAGTGGTGGCCGTCGCGACGGGCGCCAACGTGGGTGTTGGCGCAGGAGTTGGTTCCGCTGAGCCGCAGGCCGCTGCGCCAAGCAATCCAATGGCAATGGACAGGGAAGGCACGAAGACGCGGGGGAACCAGACCACCTTGAACATAGTGAACTCCTTGTGCTACGGCTTGCGGTGGGACTACCTGGGGAGGTCCATGGTACTGCAGCCACGCGTCATCTTGCTGGGCATGACTCCAGAAACCGACTTGGTAGGCGTATAGTAGTACACCTTCCGCCTGGATATGTCAAGCAAATAGGCTGAAACAGCAATGCCTTCCGCTATTCGCAGGCCAAGGGCATAGCTCCCGCACGTGGTGTGCGTCTCGAACCACCAATGCGCTCGTTTGGCGGCGGTGGGCGCGGGCTACTGCCGCAGCCCTGTGCGTGACGGCGAAACGGATGAGGGATTTTTCGCGAGGCAGAGCGTTGTCGGAAGCGAAGGTGGCTTGACCACCTCGCTCTAGATTGACGGTGCGTCTCGCCGGCGCGCAGACCTATTGCGGTTCCTTGCATCCGAACCGAATGCCTTTGGGAGGGGTAGGGAGGGGCATAACTGAGCTAGACATTTGTTCCACAGGTGCGGTATACTCTTGTGAAATTGAGCACAGACTGTCCCCCTCTTCGTGTTTTGACAATCCTCTCAAACGTCTCCCGCCGCAAAGTCCCGAGTTCCTTGACACCCCATAGGGCCAAACCTATAATCTTTCCCTTTGAGGAAGCGGCGCCTGTGGCGCCGGTGTACAATGCAGTTTAACGTCGCAGGTCTCCTGAAGGGTGCTGTCGGCGCCACCCAGCGTCACCTGCTGGATGAAGCGCCCCTGTCGCTTGAAGACATCCAGGCCGAGCGTGTCTGGGGGGCGGTCACATTGATGCGCGTCAACGACGGCGTATGGGTCAGGGGCGACTTTCGAGCCACAGTGGAGTGCGCGTGCTCCCGTTGCCTCCGCTCCTACCCGGCGACGGTGAGCTTCCACTTTGATGAGACGTACTACCCAACGCTGGACATCGCCAGCGGCGTAGCCATTACACTACCTGATGGAGCGGAGGCTGACGCCGCAATAGACAACCATCACATCCTGGACATTTCCGAGGCGATACGCCAGAACATCATCCTTGGCCTGCCCATGAAACCCCTGTGCAAGCCGGCCTGCGCCGGCATCTGCGCTCGATGCGGAAGGGACATGAACGAATCCCCCTGCGCGTGCCCACAGGACACCGGCGACCCACGATGGGCGGCCCTGAAGGACCCGCTCTCGCCGGACAAGAACTGAGGAAGCGGACCGGGGCCGATCTTTTCCGATTCTGAGGGGTATGAAGAAGCAGGTTAGCAAAGGACGGGCCGATGCCTCGGCCCTGCGGCAGACGGGCGTTGTGGGAGATTCTTCACGAGGCGGAGCGTAGCTGGGAGCGAACGTTGTTTGATCGCCTCGCTCTAGAATGACAAATCTGTGCTCCCTGATGGGGGCAGGACGAAGCCCCGGCCTTTGGGCTGGGGTAGAGACTATTGATTGTAGACAATTGCTGAGACAAGGAGTTTTCCAAGATGCCTCCACATCCCAAGAAAAAACGCACCAGCGCGAGGAAGGGCTGGCGCTGGAGCCACTTGCAGCAGCCCGCGGCGACCATCACCGAGTGCGCCCAATGCCATAGCCCCAAGGTGCCCCACACCGTTTGCCCCACGTGCGGGTACTACGGCGGACGGGAGATCATCTCCATGGCCGCCGAGGAACCCGGCGAGGAATCCTAGGCCTCCCCTGGTGATGCGGCTTTCAGCTTGAAGCTGCCCATCCTGACCAAGGAGATGGCGGTGACTGACAATAACAACGCACTCAAGAACGGGGCCAACGGCCTTTTCCAGGGGCCGGCCGCGTTCCTGTTCCCCGGCCAGGGCGCACAGGAGGTCGGCATGGGCAAAGACCTCTACGATGCCTCGGCCGCCGCGCGGAGTATTATTGATGAGGCCGACCGCGCCCTGGGCTTCGCACTGTCGGGGTTGATGTTTGGCGGGCCCGCCGCCGAGCTGGAACGGACGATTAACTCCCAACCCGCCATCCTCACCATGAGCCTTGCGTGCCTGACCGTGGCCGGGGAGCATGCCGGCCATTCGCTGCAGGCCAGCGCCTCCTTCATGGCGGGCCACAGCCTGGGCGAATACACCGCCCTGGCAGCGGCCGGCGCGCTGGACATCGGCGACGCGGTGCGATTGGTGCGAGAGCGGGGCCGTCTTATGCAAGAGGCGTGCGACCAGCGTCCGGGGACGATGGCGGCGATCCTGGGCATGGACCAGGCGCCTCTGGAAGAGGTGTGCAAAGAGACCAATACCCAGGTGGCGAATATCAACGCCCCCGGGCAGATCGTCATTAGCGGGGCCGAGGAGGACATCGCCAGGGCCGTCAAGCTCGCGGCGGAGCGCGGGGCCAAGCGCGCGTTGCCGCTCAAGGTCAGCGGCGCCTTCCACTCCTACCTTATGGGGCCCGCCCTGGATGGGATGCTCAAGGCCCTGGACAAGGTGACGTTTCATACCGCCGCCGTCCCTGTAGTGGCCAACTGCACCGTCAAGGCCATGACCTCCGCCCAGGAGATCAAAGAGGAGCTTGCACAACAGATCTGCGGCTGCGTCCGCTGGCAGGAATCGGTCAACTTCATGGTCAGCGCCGGTGTCGGCACATTCGTTGAGTTCGGGCCGGGGAAGGTGCTCAGCGGCATGGTCAAGCGCATCGCCACTGGGGTGCACGTCGCCGCCGTCAATGACATCGCTTCAGCCAAGAACCTTACCAACACCCAGGCAGGCGTGCCGTAACACAAGCGCGCGGTAGTGTATCAATGTGCCCCATTTCAGGAAGGTGCCAGGGAGCTGCGTTCCCTGCCGGGGGCTGGGGGTGTCCCCCAG
>JACQUI010000353.1 GCA_016210395.1 Chloroflexota bacterium
ACCTCATGGTCCCGTTCGTCGCCGGCAGGCGCGGCGTCATGGTGGCGGAGGCTGCCGCATGGGCCGATGACCTTCGGCTTCGCGGCAAAGAAGGCGATTACTTCTTCAGCCTTAACCGCTACCTGTTCGAAGCGGTGAAGCCATAGCGAGACCCCTAGCAATCCAAGACCGAGTTGCCCTCGGACGAGCCAATAGAGAGAAACCATGAGGTGCACCGCTTGCGGCAAGGAAAACGGTGATGCAGGACGCTTCTGCATCCATTGTGGCGCGCCCCTCTCCTCTCGGACGGACTCGTCCGAAGGCGCCAACCTAGGGACGCTGGAGGAAGACCTGCGCAATATTGCCTTTGCCCTGGGCCAGTTGGAATCCCTGGAGGCGGAGGGGACCACCGGCCCGGAGGCCGTCGAGGCCATGAGGCGTGACCTCCTGGCCGAACAGAGGGCAACGCTGGAGCACCTGGTCAGGGCTGCGGCCACTCTGCCTCTTCCCCGTGCTGAGTCGCTCCTGCTGGGACACCTTCAGCTTTTTCCTCATGACGCGATAGCCCGGCTGCACTTGGGACTCTTCTACTGGCAATCGAGCCAGGTGCAGAGAGCTGCAGAGCAGTTCTTGCTGGCGTCCGCCTGCGACCCTTCGTGGCCCGAGCCACACCTGAAGCTTGCCCAACTCAGCCAGGAGTCCGGGAACAAGGCCCAGGCCCTCTACGAGTACGGTGCGTATCTCCAGTCGGAACCAGAGCCGCGACAGCGGGACGATGCCCGATCCAACCTCATCGCCCTTGAAGGCTCGCTGTTCTCGCAGCAGCAGGTTATCTCCACGGCAGAGCGCCTGCAGTACGTGGCCGCTGTAGCTGAGCGCCTTGCGCGCCAGGGCGTTCCCCACACAACCGTGGAGGGCCTGCGGGACATAGCGGCCGCATTCAGCAGGCGGGCCGAGGCCCTGCGCCCGCCGCCTTTACCTGCTGTCACCTCAGCTACGGTTGCGGCAGATATGGTTGCACCCGCACGTGTTGATCAGCCGGCGGCGCCCCTCGCCCACCCACCTGCTCCGCCGACCCCGCCAAGGGTGCCGTCGCCTCCCGCTGCGGCGCGTGAGCCTTTCGACTGGGCGAGCTTCTGGTCTGCCCTGTTCTCTGAGCGCTCGTTGACGGCGCTGCTCGGCTTCGGCGTTCTCCTAGTCACCGTGTCCTCTCTGGTGCTCCTGGTAAGCGTCTGGCAGACCGCAGAAGGGGGATGGGAAGGGGCATGGCCGGTGGTGCAACCGCTGCTGTTGGGGCAGTTCTTTCTCTTCCTCCTGTCCGGCTACGTTATCAAGGAGCGCATGAAGCTACACCTGTCCGGGCTGGCCGTCATCACCATCGCCGCCTTGTGGGTCCCCTTGAATCTGGGGGCATGGATGTTCAAGCTGTTCGGCCCGCAGGTCAACCAGGCTAGAGAGGCGGCAGGCGGGCAGTACCTGGCCGTGCCGGGCATTGGGGTGCCCCTGGACCTGCCCCTGTACGCATGGCTCATCGTGGTCCTGGTGTCCGCTGTGGTGTGGGGCGCCCTGACCTACCGGTTCAGGGGACATCTCCTGGCGCATGGCACAGTGGGGTTTGGCGGCGCCGGCGTCGCGCTGTTCGTTGCCCTCTTTGGCATGCAGCTTAAGTGGCCGCTGGCGTTCGGATGGGAGTGGCCCCTGGCTTCCTTGGGCGCCCTTACCGTCCCACTGCTGCTGGGCTGGAGGCGGCTCCGTTCGGCGTCGTTCGGCAACATCGTGGAGCCGATGTTCTGGACAGCTCAGGGAACGCTTGCCGGAGTGCTTGCCGTTCTTGGCGCGCTGGTCCTAACCGGTAGGGCCTCCGGATATCCCCTGGCAGCAGTCCTGGCATCCGGGACAGGGTTGTACCTTCTGGCGCACCGCTATGCAAGGGCCACTGCCTACCAGTACGCCGTCGTTGCCTTCTCTGTTGCAGCCCTGCTGTCACTGGCCGGAGAGATCGAGCTGTGGAAGGAGCCCTACTTCGATGCCCTCCTCATGCTTGCCGGCCTCAGCTACCTTGCCTTCGGCCAGTGGCGTAGGGACCCCGCCGAGTCCATGGCTCCCAGAATGATCGGCCTGCCGCTCGCCCCGTCCTATGCGGCCGCGTACGCCCTCCTGGCCGCTGCTGTGGTGTGGCCGCCCGCCTTCGGGAATGCCCTTCATGCCGCCGTCCTGTATGGAGCGGCAGGTGTGGCGTTCATCTCCGCCCGCTGGTGGCGCCACACTGCGTGGACGTACCTCGCCAACCTTCTCTTTGCCGCTGCGCTAGCCGCCACGCTCGACCTGGCGAGTCCAGCGCCGCTCCCCATCAGCGGATGGGCTGTGGCGTGGGGTGCACTCGCCTGGGTCTGCCTTGCTCAGGGTCGGATCTTGCGAGGCGTGCCCGGCCACTCCCCTGCCGGCTTCGTGTGCGCCATGGCGGCGTCGACAGGCAGCCTCCTCTGGCTCGTGATCTTCCCGGACTCCACGACGGCTCTGATCGCCCTGCCAATGACCGCAGCGCTATTCGCTGCACTGGCTTTCTTGGTGCATCAAGGCCGCGAGCCGGCGCTGGCGGGCATGGTCGGCAGAGCCGTGCAGGCCTTGGAAGGGACCTCAAAAGGCGATAGCAATGCGCGGGGCGCCGCCGCGTTCATGGGTGTGTCTATTGCCCTGGCTGCAACGTGGGGCGCCGCGCTGGTGGAGCACTTGTCGCTCAGCCAGGTGTTCCACGCCTACAGCCTGCTCTTCTGGGCCTGTGCCTCAGCGTCGGCAAGCCGTTTCAGATGGGGGAACGGAGTCTACAGGAAGGTGTTCCAGGGCACGGGCGCAGTCCTGGGCCTCTTTTCAGTGGCCATGTCTCTTTCTGCCTACGAGTCCCAAGCAGCCAGCTCTTCCGGCGCCGGCCAGGTGCTGCCCGCTCTCTACGGGGCGGCAGCGCTGGCGCTGGCGTTCCGGTTTCTCACCGCCAACCCTACCTCGCTCTACGTGGCGGCCGGGTTTCTGCCCGTGCCTGTCGCCCTGACGCTGCAGTGGCTCGGCCTCCCCGGCCACTTGTGGGCTGCGCCCTTCATGGCCCTGGCATCGGCGTACCTGGCGCCGGGGGTCTTCCGCGTTCTCGGTCTCCAGGCGACGGACGCCCGTGCGCTTCGCCAGACTGGAATCGGCGTGTCTGCCCTCGCCCTGGCCTGGACACTCTACTGGATGGTCAGCGTCTGGGCCGATCGCGACCCTGGGACGCCCGGCGTTGCCGAGCGGGTCCTGGCGGGTGCGGCCCCCCTGGCTGCTTCGCTGTGGGCCGCGGTTCTCGCGTATCAGCAGCGGGCTATTTCCTGGGGCTACGC
>JACQUI010000355.1 GCA_016210395.1 Chloroflexota bacterium
CCTCAAAGATCACCGTGCCGGGCGGGTAAGCGGTCCGTACAAGAATATGGCCGAATTCAAGGCCAGCCGGCGCAAGCAAAAAACCCGGTGAGGCTTGTATTCACCGCCCGGGCCGAGCGCGACTACGACCGGCTCTCGCCCAAGCTCAAAGCCCAGGCCGACAAACAACTCGACCTGCTCGTCCGCGATCTGCGTTACCCCTCACTGCACGCCAAGAAATACGACGACCGCCGCGATATCTGGCAGGCGCGCATCAGCCGGGACTACCGCGTCTTCTTCCGCATGGTGGACGACTCCTACGTCCTCCTCACCCTCCAAAAACACCCCGACTGACCTAGAGGCATCTTTCCCAGCAAGGACCATGGCAGGGGTTCTTTACAACGGGTACGGGCCGTATGTGGAGAAGTTGTATCCCTGAGGGTGCGATCCGGCGAAAAAGGTTTGAATCCCTGGAGGGAAGTTCGTATTAGTACTCTATACCCTTCGCGGAGGACAATCAGATGAAGATCGCAGGCTTTCTCCTCGTTATCTGCGCCCTGGCACAGTGGTCGGCTGCTGCCGGCGCCCAGGAATCAGTGCCCCAGGCGGTCCGCATCCTCCTGCTGCACCACAGCACCGGCGGGGTGATCTGGGGCGGCGGGGTGCCGGAGTGGTTCGCCCAATACAACGCGGCCCACGGCACCAAGTACCAGATCACCGAGCGGATCTTCCCCCAGGATGCCCCGTACGGATGGCAGAACTACCCCTACGACTACTGGAACATCTGGGTCGATCACGCGGGGGATTCGCTGTACATGGAGGAACCCACCCTCGAAGGGCTGACCTCACAGTACGACCTCATCATCTGGAAACACTGCTACCCGGTGAGCAATATCGAAAAGGACACCGGGAAACCCGACATCCGTTCCCCGGAAAAACGGATGGAGAACTACCTCCTCCAGTACGAGGCACTCAAGGCCAAGATGCGCCAGTTCCCCAAGACCAGGTTCATCGTCTGGACCGGGGCGGTGCTGGTGCAGAGTTCCACCACCGAGGAAAACGCGCAGCGGGCCAAGGCTTTTTTCGCGTGGGTCAAGGGCACCTGGGATGAGCCTGGAGACAATATCTTCGTGTGGGATCTGTACGCCCTGGAGACTGAGGGCGGGCTCTACCTCAAATCCGGGAACGCCGCCTCACTCGATGACTCCCACCCCAGCGAGGCTTTCGCCCGGAAGGCGGCGCCTCTCTTCTGCCAGAGAGTCGTCGATGTGATCGAGAACCGGGGGGATGCGCTCCCGGTGACCGGGCGACCGACGCCGGTTGCCGAGCAGAACTGGGGCGAGGTCAAGGTCGAGACCGGCCCCTGAGTACCCTGGACAGCCGAGGTTGTGGCCTCAATAATGCCGAAAGGCCCGGCGGGAAACCCCGCCGGGCCTTTTTGTGCGCCTGTCGCGCTGGTCCCCGCCCGCCTGCCGCGTTATCTTTGGAGCCATTCACCCCATCCACTCAAGGAGGCGCGGCCATGCAGAAACGTCCGTACGGCAATACCGGAGAGCAGCTCTCGATCATCGGTTTCGGTGGCATCCTGGTCATGGACACCCAGCCGGCTGAGGCCAGCGCCCTGGTGGCCGAGGCCATAGACCGGGGCATCAACTACTTCGACGTGGCCCCCACCTACGGCAATGCCGAGGAGTGCCTGGGGCCCGCGCTGGAACCCTACCGCAAGGGGGTATTCCTGGCCTGCAAGACCACCCGCCGCCGGGGTGAGGAAGCCCAGAAGGAGCTGCACAACTCCCTCAAGCTGCTGCGCACGGGTCATTTCGATCTGTACCAGTTACACGGCATGACCAGCCAGGAGGATTTCGATCAGGCCACGGCGCCGGGTGGGGCACTCGAAATGATCGTCAAGGCGCAAAAGGAAGGGCTGGTACGCCACATCGGCTTTTCGGCCCACTCGGCCGAGATCGCCCTGGCCCTGCTCGATCATTTCCCCTTTGCCTCGGTGCTCTTCCCCATCAACTGGTCCAACTACTTCAACGCGGACTTTGGCCCCCAGGTGGTGGACAAAGCCGTGGAGAAGGGGGCAGCACGCTTGGCCCTCAAGGGGCTGGCGTACGGAAGGCTGGCCCAGGGGGCGCAGAAGCGGTACGCCAAATGCTGGTACGAAGCCATCGACGAACCAGAGCTGGCCTCCCTGGCCCTGCGCTTCACCCTCTCGCAACCCATCACTGCGGCGATCCCGCCGGGCGAGGCCCCCCTCTTCCGCCTGGCCATGGATATCGCCGAGCAGTACGCGCCCCTGAGCGAGGCGGAGATGGCGGCCCTCAAACAGAAGGCGGGGGAAAGCGCACCTTTGTTCCGGCTGCAGAGCGCGGCCTAAACGCCACCGGC
>JACQUI010000359.1 GCA_016210395.1 Chloroflexota bacterium
ACTGGAGGGCCAACTCCCCTTTCCCGCCCTCACGCTGGGCCAGGGGCGGCTCTACAAGGTGACGGCCCTGATCACCAACCGGGACCTGCCGGGGCCGGACCTGATCGGCTGGTACCGGGGGCGGTGCGGGAAGAGCGAGGAGGTCCACCGGGTGCTCAAGGAGGAGTTGGCCGGGGGCACGCTACCCTCGGGCAGCTTCGGGGAGAACGCGGCGTGGTGGGCCATCGCCGCGCTGGCCTTCAATGTCCACACGGCGGTCAAGGGCCTGGCGCTGGGCGGTCCCTGGGTGAACAAGCGCCTCAAGACGATCCGCTTTCACCTGCTCGCCGTGCCGGGGCGGGTGCTGGAGCGGGGAGGACAGCTGCTGGTGCGCATCGGGAAGACGCATCCGGCCTTCACGCTGCTGTGTGCGGGACGGGGGCGGTTCCGGGCGCTCCTCGCCGCGCCGTCCTGAGGCCCCTGATCGGTGCGCACGGCTTCCGCTGAGGCAGGCGGTCCAGCCTGCCTCGGCCGCCGCATGGGCATCGGGGCGTCACGACCCCGGCAGCACGCCGCTCCGGCGACAACCGCACCCTGTGAGGGAGCCGCATCCCCCATTGCGACGGCTCGGTCCGCCCGCCCACGCTTCGTCACGCCCGCCTATCGTCGTTTTCTTACCCCAAAGACCCCCTGGACGCGCCGCGCCGACCCCAGGCGGTGGATTTGGGGTGAATACGGTACATTGACGGAACAAAAGTACGTATTTATACTCAGACAGTTGGGGTATAGGCATACGCAGCGTGGGGAGTGGGAAAGGCAGGAAAGTATGTTCACCATGAGGCACAGGCCGTCCCGCGCCAGCCGACGGGGCCGCCTGAGCGCGGCCCGCAGCGCCGTCATCCTGGCGCTGGCTGGGGGCATGGCAGGGTTGCTCGTCTTGGCATCCGGAACAACAGAGGTATTGCCTGTGGGCCAGGAGACGGCTCAGCTCTCGGGGGAGACCTACATCGTGTTGAATCCCGCCGTAGGTACGGCGGCCTCCTGTGGCTGCGAGAACGGCGCTCTTCGCCTGGCCATCCCTGAAAGCTCGCTAGTGTTCAGCCAACCCTCGCTGGCCGTGGGGACGACGGTCATGGGGAGCATCGCCAGGGGGGCCTTCGTCTGCGCGCTGGGGCAAAACCAGCAGGGCGCCTGGCAAGTGAAGGTACCGGGCAACTGCGAGCAGACGGGCTGGGCCCTGGCCAATACCTTCCAGACCGTCCGCGTCGTCCTGGCTGACGGCTCAGGCCAAGCCACAGGTACGCTTGTTGCCATGCTGACGTCGCAGGCGCCTACACCTATGCACGCCGCTACACCCGCGCCATCGCCTACACCAGCCCCAACATCCACACCGGCGCCCGCGTCTCCGATCCCGCCTTCTGGCAGCGACGTCTCCTTCGGCGCAGGGGTCGTGGCCTCGCCTTCACTCACCGTGCAAATGGTGCAGGTGGTCGGCTCCACCACCTCCGGCATTGGCATTGTTGGCGATGGCGGCTCCACGTTCATGGTAGGCGTGGAGACCCAGGTAGGCTCCAACTTCCAGATCAAGCTTGCCCTGAAGAACGCCGGCGACAGCGCGCTCAACGGCGCGCTTCAGGTCCAGCTTCCCACTGGCGTGACCGCAAGCGCCTCAGCCGCCGACCAGGTGGCCGGCATCGCCAAAGTAGCGCCGGACAGGTGGGTCTTCGTGATGAACACCGGCGCCGCCAACGTCGTCGCCGACATCACCCTCACGTTCCGTGTGGGCAGCAGCGCTCCTCCAGGGTCCATGACCTTGAGAGGCATGCTGGGCCAGATCGCAGGATAGGGAACGCCGGCCGTAGCAATGCAGCGTAGGGGCGCAGCACATGCTGCGCCCCTACGCGCGCCAAGAGCACTGGCAAAGGGTCTAGGAGCAGACCGGGGCCGGCGTCGGCATGAAGCGCTCGTCCACGCCCTTCTTGACAGGCCCGCCGGACATGGGCGAGTCGAAGTCCCGGACGGCGACGTGCACAAACCAGACGCCTTCTACGCCAGGGATGGTGCTGCCGTGCGTGTCCCGCTGCAGGTCGTGGAAGTGGGTGAACCCTTTGCCGAACTGCTTCTCTACGCGCTCCTGGTCCTGCTTGCAGTTCCTTCCAGGGATGCCCAACGCCACCCAGTTCAGGTTCTGCGCCTTGCTCAGGTCCACGTCGTCGAAGTGCAGGGCCAGCAATTCCCCGCCCGGAAGCATGTAGGCGCGGTGATCGGTCATGGTGCGGAGGCTGACCGGCTCCATAAGACTGGTGAGCTGGCTCCACATCTTGTCGCTCGTCTGCAGGCTGGCAAGCTGCGCCTGAAGCCGATTTTCGCCCGTCTGCAGGCTAGCGATTTGGGCCTGAAGCCGGGCAATCTCACTGTCCTTCGCCGCCGCTTGCTCCTTCGATACCCCCTGGGTACAGGCGCCCAGCAAGAACACCGCGCCTATCGCCAGTAGGCCCAGCTTCCAGGACCTGGCCAGCCCCCTCAGAATGTTGCTCGTACTGCTCATGACGTTGCCTCCTCTAGTGTGTGGCTGTTACAGGCAGTTCGCAGCCATGCGAGCCGCCCTTTTTGCTAGCGTACAGGGCTATCACGTACAATGATGTCGGTTGGCCGACAATTCGGAAGAGGAGTGAGCGCAAGGGAGGAGGCCATGCTGCAAAGAGTCTTGAAGCGGGGTGTGGACGCCAAACCAAAGAACGGTCAAGCCCGTGAAACCGTAGCCGACCTCCTTGCCAAGGTGGACGTCTTCCGAGACCTTGGCAAGACAGAGATAGAAGTCCTGTTCCAGGGCGTCATGTTGCGGGAGTGCGCCCCCGGCACTGTATTCTTCACACCGGACCAACCCAGCGAGCGCCTGTTCATCCTGAAAACCGGGCAGGTTGACCTCTATCGCATCACGTCGCATGGGAAGCGGCTGCTGGTCAGGCGCATCGGGGCGGGCGCCATCTTTGGGGAGATGGGCATCCTTGGGCAGAGCATGGAGGGGTGCTTTGCGGAGGCAACGGAAAACAGCCTCGTGTGCATAGCGACGCGTGAAGAGATCTTGCGCGTCCTGGTGCAGCGTCCGGAGGTTGCTCTGCGCGTGCTGGAAGCTGTTGGCAGCCGCCTGAGAACACTGGAAGAGCGGCTGGAAGAGGTGGTGTTCAGCCCCGTCAAAGTGCGGTTGGCAAGCTTCCTGCTGGGGAACGTCAGGCCCGGCACAGATGAAGTGCAGGGCTTCACGCAAGGTGAGGTCGCCGACGTCATCGGCGCGTTGCGCCAGACGGTGACGGAGGCCCTGAGCGAGATGCAGCGCAGCGGCTGGATAGAGGTGGCCCACAAGCGGGTCCGCGTGCTGGACAGCAAGGCGTTGGAAACGCTCGTCTCGGAAGGCGGCTCGGGGCTCCGCTAGCTAAGGCAGGGGTTGGACCGCCCGGCCGGCAGCCGGGTCAGGCGCCTGCGTCATCGCTAGCGATTCGATGGCCGCGCTCGCCGTCCACCATGTCCACCAGGGGAACCACCGTACACTTGTTTGGTTTCCAGGCCTGCGCCTCGATACATGTGTCGGATTCTATAAGACAAGCTGTTGCCCGCCCTTGTGCGATTCGCTATAGTGGTTGCACCCCTGGGAGGGAAGCAACCGATGCCTAAAGTGCTGGTAGTTGACGATCACGCCACGATGGTGCGCCTGCTCACCATGACCTTACCATCTGAGTACACGGTGTCTCAGGCCACCAACGGTCAGGAAGCGGTGGAGATGGCGGAGAAGGTAGCGCCTGACCTCATGCTCCTGGACGTGAACATGCCCGGGCTCAACGGCTTTGAGGTGCTGCGGAAAGTCAGGGAGATCAAGTCTCTTGCCAACACGAAGGTCATCATGGTCACTGCCCGGACCGACGAGTCGGACCGCAACCTGGCCCGCCAGCTCGGCGCCGATGCCTACCTCACCAAACCCTTCAGCCCCCTGGCGCTGCTGGAGGAAGTCAGCAAGCTCCTGAGCAAGAGCTAGCTTCCAATGGAAGAGAACAAGCCGGCCAATCCCTCCACCACACTGGAAGAAGCCGCGCTCCTGGAAGCACAGCTCACCGAGTACGCCAAGGACCTGCAAGACCTCTTCCTGGAATACCGCGACCTCTCACAGGCCTCCCACCAGACGCTGGAGATGTTCCAGCGCCGCGCCCACGAGGTCTCCGCCCTCAACGACTTCCTCCGCAAGCGCATGGCCGAGCTCTTTGAGCTAGAGGCCGCCCACGAGGCCCTCGTCGAGCAGCTCGATCGCATCCTGTACCGCATCCAGCCTGCGGCGGCCCGGGAAAGCGTGCAAGACATTATCTGGGAAGCCCGCAAGACGCTTGAACGCCTGCGGGAAGGCCGCAAGCGCCCCGCATCTTGATCACTCTGCCCTCAAGCATCTCCACTCTACCCAGAGCTAGCGGCTGTCTCGTTAGTCTGAACATAGGTCACGTTTTTCAAGGACGGGACTGGCAGGGGCGATCCAGCGGAGCGTGTCTCAGGGTGAGATATCGGTCGGCCTGCCGATCGTTGAACGTGGATTGCGCGTAGGGGCGCAGCATGCTGCGCCCCTACGCTTGTGTCAGGACGAGTTTCATCGCGCTCGGAAGTGTACGCATTCCGAGACACGCCTCCGAGTCATCCCTGGCGTCCAGCGCCTAGAACAGCAGCGCCGCCAGGTTCTGGGCCACCAGGTACACACCGACCAGAAGCATTGCGCCGCAGATGAACGGCTCCACGCGCCGGTCAAGACGGGCGAGAAGCACCGGCGCTACTGTCGCCGCTGCCTTGACGATGAGGAAGTTGCGGACCGACGGCCCGAGAAACGTGAGCACCGCGCCCAGCAGGACGTTTGACTCGGCGCCCCCAGCGCCAAAGACCAGAAGGGACGTCAACGTATCCCCGAAGCCGAAAAACAGGATTGCCGCTCCCCACGCAATGAACTGGAACGTCTCGCGCCGGCTGGAGCGGGTCATGGCCGACGGCGCAGGGTAGGCTGCTTGGCGTGTTGCGGCTGACAGTTCCATAGGTTTGATCCCCTCCAGGGGCCTTCCTGCTAGTACTCCAGCGTGCGGATCCGGCCTGTAATCTCAAAATACCCTGACATGGACGTGGGAGCGATGGTAAACGTCAGCAGGATGCCGTCGTCCGGCTGGGCGGCCAGGCCGTCCAGGCCGGCGTCGGCGGTGAACGTCCAGCTATCCGGCGATATCTTCACCACGTCGTCCACCTGGCCGGACCCAGTCACGGACAGGACCAGGCCAGGGACGCCCTCTATCTGCGATGGAACGTCGGGCAGGATGACCGAGAACTCGGCAACCGCATCGCCGGAGCTACGGTTGATGATAGGAACCAGCACCGAGAGCGACTCCCCACGGAAAGCCTCCACTGCGATGCTGAACTTGGTCTGGTCATCAGACGTGCCGCCGAAGAAGTTGCGGTTGTCGGGGAAGTTGAACTGCTGGGGTTTTTCCACGATCAGTGCCTGGTACACCGTGATAGGCACCTTGGCCTCGATATCGCCTCGCATGGCGTTGCCCACGGCTGCCCCCGCGCCGGTAGCGATGATCGCGAAGGCGATAAGCGCCAGCGTGGGGGAACGCTTCGCCCACCGGCCCAGGGCGCAGGCGGGCGACAGGACTGCGCCCAGGCCCCCTACCCTCTTCGCGCCAAAGCCATCCGTACGCTTGCTGGCCGCAGGGACCGGCGGAGAAACGCAGTTATTCGGCTGTTTGGGCATGTTGCGGGACAGTTCCATTACGCCAAGCCTCGGGCCGGTGTTCATGGCTGAGATACCGTCGGAAGGCCCTCGCCGGAGAAACAGTGAGCGGGGGCCTTCCGGCAGGAGAGCCGGAGACGGGCTACTGGGCCACCTGCTTCAGCGTGCCGTCAATGGCGTAGAAGCCGGGAGGCATGTCGTCCGCCAGGGCAACGGTGACGCGCATGTCTGCGGTTGTGTCGGATGCCACCGGCAGCCGGAACTTCCAGGTGAAGGGGCCGGTGCGGACGATGTTCCCTGTGATGTCGTCGAACTCCCTCACAAGGAGCGTAACGCCCGATGGCGCCACCAGCGTCAGCTCGCCCGTGAGCTCTTCGGCGCTGGCATTGGCAAGGGCAAGGTCTACGTCGAACTTGTCGCCGGTGTTGATCTCGGCGCCTGCCGTGAACTTCGTCCCATCGTCGCTAAGCGTGAACAGGCCGGCGTCTACGGCGGGGCCGCTGAGCGAGCCATTGCTCACCAGCAAGGACTGGCTGGCGGTGGCGGTGATCACGCCGGTAACGTTGCCGGTGAGCACCACACCAACGGCTGCTCCAGACGTAGCCAGGATAAGCGCCACGCCGACCGCCCAGGCTGGGAGGGTCTTGCCAAACATTCGCACTTTGCCGCGCATCTCTTTCTCCTTCTGTCTCGCCATTGCTTGCTGCCGCCAGGTTGCTGAGACTATCTTTTTGGCTTACGAGTGGTTCAGTGCGGGGCGGTACCCTACGGTGGGCCCGTCCTCATCGCCTTCTTGCAGGTCCCGGAGAATCCGCATGGCGCCCGCCACCTGCCCCAGGGCGAGCTCCCCCTTCTCCGTCACCACGAACTGTCCAGTATCGTTCCGCCTCAGGAACTCCTGCTCGGAAAGCAATGCCAGATAGCGGAGGAGCTGGTCATAGCTCAGGTTGCTCCGGTACATGATGGCGGTCTTGTTGGCCCCACCCCGCTGACAGACGGAAAGAATATCGTAGACAATCTCGATAGTGGACCGGCGACCGCCGATAAGTGGCCTTGCCATGTCGTCCTCCTTACTAACCTCACGAGCTATTCTCCATAGTTAGAGGGATATGATTAAGGGGGACAGGACGATAGGAAAGGTATACGTGTGGTACAGGAAAACACGTAGAACAAATTGCGGGAAGAACGGGAGGCAGACGTGCGTATGAGTGGCCTGAGGTGGTGCGGCTAGCCCGCAATCAAGGCGAATCCGTCCAGCTACGGCTACTCGTCTAGCGTCGGCGTGGGCTCCGCGCCATGGGATGGCGGATGCCCTCTTACCCCAGCAGGTATCCCCCGTCCACCACAAGGGTGTCGCCGGTCATGTAGCGGGCCATGTCCGAGGCCAGGAAGAGGGCGGCAGTGGCAATGTCATCGGGCGTACCCATGCGGCGCAGGGGGATGCGCTGCAGGAAGGCAGCGGCCACCGCCTGCTGGGCGTCCGGCGCCAGGCCAGCCGTCGCAGCCTGCGCGCCTTTCGTCACAATGCTTCCGGGTGCAATGCCGTTGACCAGTATGCCGTGGGGGGCCAGCTCCAGGGCCAGGCTCTTGGTGAACATCACCACGCCCCCCTTGGAGGCATCGTAGTGGGCAAGGCCGACGCCTGACGGGTGGAACGCGTCCACAGAGGCAATGTTGATGATGCGGCCGCCGCGTCCCTGGCTCACCATCTGCTTGGCAGCCTCACGGGAGCACAGGAACACCCCCTTCAGGTTCACCGCGTGGACCTTGTCCCACAGAGCCGCTTCCATGTGAAGCGCGGGCATGAAAGGGAAAATGCCGGCGTTGTTCACAAGGATATCCAGCCCGCCGAACTCCCGCACCGCCGCCTGCACAGCGCGGACAACGCCTGTTTCCTGCGACACGTCGCAGTGCACTGCCGCCGCTTTGTGGCCCGCCTGCCGCAGCCTGGCGGCGGCCGCTTCAGCATCGGGCAGCTTTACGTCGGCCATGACGACTGCCGCGCCTGCCTGGCACAGGCGTTGCGCAATGCCGTAGCCGATGCCCATTGCGCCGCCGGTGACAATAGCGCTCTTGCCGGAGAGGTCCAGGAGCTTCGCCAGCAGGATAGTGGAGGGCTGTGTTGTCATTGGTGCACCTGTTTGTCAGATTTGCACCAGTTTGCGCAGCCCTGCCTGAACGGCGGCTTAATAGCGGCCTGTTCGGACTGAAAAGGCCCTGAAAAGAATAAGCGGGCGCAGCCTCTGCTGCGCCCGCAGTACGCCGGGAAACTGCGGCTGCTATTCCTTGATAGGCATGGACCCCCAGGTGACAGCAGAGGGGTCGCTGAGCAGCTTCTGCTGCTTGATGATGTCCCGCACCTTCAGGAGCGTCTCATTGGGCTGGTTGGTGACCAGCACCCAGTCGGGGGGTTCGGGCAGCCAGTAGGGAGAGGTGATGCGGACTACCTTCTTCTCCTTGGCGCTGAAGTAGATGCCAACCTTGTTGGGGTCCATTGGGCTAGCCTCCGTACTCGCGTTTTTTCACTACGATGATTGTAGCAAGGGTTGTCAACTGCCGGCGCCATTGGCCTGCAGGCTCATTTGGTGTTCGGATGCAAAGGCAGAGTTCCCGTTCGCCCTGAGCTAGCCTGCCCTGAGCGGAGCCGCAGGGAAGGGCGCGTTCATGGTTCGACAAGCTCACCACGAACGGGTGTGTGTCTTGGACTGGGAATACAGAAAGACCCGGCCATTGCCTGCCGCCGGCGCAC
>JACQUI010000361.1 GCA_016210395.1 Chloroflexota bacterium
GGCGGGTGGCGGTGCGTTCCCGCCACAAGAGACCGCTATCACAGGGCGGGCATGGAAATCGCGGCGATAGCTGGGGCACGGGGCGTCGCTTTGATGGATGACTATGAGCAACAGCTCTTCGAAGTGATTGACTCCTATCCTGCAAACCACAGGACATCCGCGGTGCGCGATATCCTGGCTGGCCGCCCGTCGGAGATAGACGCCATGACTGGCGCCGCCATCCGCCTGGGCCGCGCGGCGGGCGTGCCCACGCCGGTCAACGAGTTTATCTACGCGGCGCTGCTGCCCCAGGAGCTGAAGGCCCGCGGGCAGATCGCGTGGCCGGAGTAGGAGCGAGGCATGCTGCGCCCTTACGGGTTTCATGGGCAACGCAGGCAGGAGGAGGAAGCATGACCACACCGAACGCACGGCAACGGTCCGTGGGCGGGCGGACGCCGGCCCAGCAAAACGCGGGCGCAGCAAGCGCGCAGACAGCATTCCTGTTGCCGCACCTCAAGCCTGGGATGCGCCTGTTGGACTGTGGCTGCGGCCCTGGGAACGTCACCCTTGAGCTCGCAAAAGCGATAGCGCCCGGACAGGTCGTGGGCATAGACATTGACCCCGGCATCCTGGCGGTGGCGGAGAAGAATCGCGCCCAGGGCAACGTGCGAAACGTCAAGTTCCAGACAGCAGACGTCTACGCCCTCCCCTTTGAGGAGAGCAGTTTCAACGCCGCATACGCAGGCGCGCTCAGGGGACACCTCAGCGAACCGCTCCGCGCTCTCCGTGAGATGCGGCGCGTTCTCAAACCTGGAGGTCTCATCGGTATACGCGACGCAGACTTTGCCGGGCTGCTTGTCTGGCCTCCCTGCGAAGCGATCCAGAAGGCTCACGACGTCTACTGGAAGGTGGTGCAGCACTATGGGCGGACCAGCGGCTTCAGCCGGGACGCCCGGGCTATTCTGAGGGAAGCTGGATTCGCCCGATGCGTGGGACTGGCCTTCTATGAGTATCTGGGCACTCCAGAGGAGACGAGAGCATACGCTGAGTTGGAGATACGGTTCACAGAGCAGCAACCCTACTATCGCGTGGCCCTGGAGCAAGGATGGGTTGACCAGGCGGCCCTGGCGCAGATGCGCGAGGAGCTGCGCGCCTGGGGCGAGCATCCGGATGCCTTCTTCGCCAGGTCGTTGTGCGCCGCCATCGGCTGGAAAGAGGCGTAGGCCAACCCGCGTAGGGGCGACCCGCCGAGTCGCCCCTACTGATGGGGTCCCGTTCGCCCCGAGATCGTGGGAGGGCGGACCCGTGGTTCAACAAGCTCACCACGAACGAGGTCTGCTCTTGGCGGGGGAGAATCAAAAGACTCTACGTGTCTCCGTACGCCGCATGGCGGAACCTGGTATGCTGGGCGTACAATACTGGCGTTTATCTAGAGACTTGGGCCGAGAAGCCGATCGTTCAGAGTTGCACTCCGCCTGAGCGCGGGTGAGGATTGAAACGAACGAGGGTGTCACTATGCAAGCCCAGAGAAGCCCGGCCGCTCGCCGCACCCCTGCAGTGGGGGAGTACCTCGTGCGCATCTACGTGCAGTTGCGAGAGGGGAGGCGGGTGGTGGGAGCGAGACTGGCGGAGGCGATGGGCGTGTCGCCGCCGGCAGTGACGCAGGCGCTGCGGCGCATGACCCGCGATGGCCTGGCGTCTCAGGAGAACGAGGCGGGCGTGCAGCTCACGGCCACGGGCAAAGCGATGGCTGAAGCGACGCTCCGGCGGCACTACCTCCTGGAGCGGATGCTGGTGGATGAGCTCGGCTACAACTGGGCCGAGGTGGACAACGAAGCCGACCGCATGGAGCACGCGCTTTCGCCCGAGCTGGAGCGGTACCTGTACGAGCGGCTGGGCCGCCCGACGACCTGCCCCCACGGGAACCCGTTCCCCGGCTCTGCGGATGAGCAGATGCTCATAAAGGCGCGGACCCTTGCCGCCGCCCGTCCGGGCGAGCGTGTGTTGATGCTACGAGTGACGGAGGAGGGGGAAGAGGAGCCGGAGCTGATGCACCTGCTGCACGGGTGTGGCTTCCTGCCGCACACGCGGGGGCGTGTCCTTTCCGTGGACCAGGCCAAGAAGACGGTGTGCGTGGAGGCGCCCCTGGGGACCATGGAGGCGCCTCTTGGCCTGGCGCAGTATGTCCGCGTATCGGAGCCACTGGCAGACTAGTACCTGGTTACCAAAGAGGCCGTCTACAAGACCCGTTCGTGGTGAGCTTGTCGGACCACGACCTCGCCCTCTTCAGCTTTCGCTCGGCGCGGGCTCGATCAGGGCGGACGGGGCTTGACGACGGCCTCTTTTTGCACTCCCTGACGGTTTGCGGTAGAATACGTTATGGTAAGTAAGTGTGTTTTCGCGCCTGCTTCCGCCTGGGATACTTGGAAACTCGCGGGCTGGCCGTGTGAAGGAGCCAGGGGTTTGGTGCAAGCGGCGTAAGGGCGTAGCCGCATTCCTCTTTGGTGGCATTGACGTTAACACCCTTGGGGCTTGCAGATGGGACGTTCATCCCAAACAGGTAGGACGGAAGAGGGATGGACCGAGGCGAGAAGGGTACTGAAAAATAGGGGTGGGGAGAGGCGTTGCCCCCTCGTTCTAGATGTGATCAACTTGACGCCCGTCTGATGCGTCGCCTATAGTCGCAAGATACGGGTAAAGCAATAGGAGGCTCATGATGGGGATTGCGCGTCGCTGGTGGACGGTTGCTGTGGTCCTATTGCTTTCCCTGAGCTTGCTGGGTTTTCATGGTGGGGAAGAGCGGGCGGGCGCGGGGCCGGCGAGGGATGACGACGGGTACGTCGACGTTATTATCTCATTTTCGGCAGCCCCCCGAGCCGACCAGATGAGCTACATCCGTGGCATGGGCGGACGGGACTACCGCGCGTATCAGAACATCCCTGCGGTGAGCGCGTCCATGCCCGCGTCATCGCTTGGCGCGCTCCGCCGCTACTCCAACGTTGTGCGGGTCGAAGAGGACGGGAAGGTCATGGCCCTGGAAACGGGGCCGGTGGCGCTCGCCCAGACAGTCCCCTGGGGAATCACCAGGATAAAAGCGCATGAGGTGCACTCCTTCGACATTGGCAATGGCGTGAAGGTCGCTGTCATTGACACGGGCATTGACCTTGAGCACCCTGACCTGCAGGTTGCAGGCGGGGTGAGCTTTGTATCCGGCGTGGCCTCCGCCGATGACGACAACGGCCACGGCACCCATGTGGCGGGAACCATAGCCGCGCTGGACAATACGGCTGGGGTGCTTGGCGTGGGCCCTGCCATCTCCATCTACGCCGTGAAGGTGTTAAACAGCACGGGCGGCGGGAGCTGGAGCGGCGTCATCTCAGGCATTGACTGGGCCATTACTAACAAGATGCAGGTGATCAGCATGAGCCTGGGCGCCAGCACGGCGCCCTCGGCGGTGCAGTCCTCCGTGCAGGCAGCCACAAAGGCAGGCATCGTGGTTGTTGCGGCTGCTGGGAACGCGGGAGCGACCAGCGTTGGAAGCAGGGTAACCTTCCCCGCCAAGTACGCGGAAGTCATCGCCGTCGCCGCTATCGACGAGACCAACACGCGGGCCACCTTCTCCAGCACAGGCAGCGAGGTGGAGCTTGCCGCGCCGGGGGTCGGCATCCTTTCCACTACGCCAAACAACACCTACTCCACATTCAGCGGCACGTCAATGGCCACGCCCCACGTGTCTGGCGTTGCGGCGCTGCTCCTGGCCAGCGGAACGCTGGCAGACCAGGACGGCAACGGTAAGGTGGACAACAACGACGTCCGCCTGCGCATGCAGAAGACGGCCCTCGACCTTGGCAACCCCGGCAGGGACACCTGGTACGGGTATGGACTGGTTGACGCTGCCGCAGCCGTGGGCACGACGCCTCCTCCTCCGCCCGTCAACAAGCCGCCGGTGGCCAACCCCGGCGGGCCGTACACGGGGGCTGTTGGCGTAGCGGTACCCTTCAGTGGCGCAGGCTCTTCCGACCCGGACGGCGATCCCCTCGCCTTCGACTGGAGCTTTGGGGATGGCGTGACCGGGACCGGCGTGACGCTATCGCACGCCTACGCCGCAGCGGGCGTGTTCACGGTGGCGCTGACCGTAGGCGATGGCAAGGGTGGTTCGGACACGGCGACAACCACCGCAACGATCACTACTGTTGCCAACAAGCCGCCTGTCGCCAACGCCGGGCCTGACAAGTCGGTGGCCCTTGGCGGCGCCGTCACCCTGGACGGCAGCGGCTCCTCCGATCCGGACGGCAGCATCGCATCCTTCCAGTGGAGCTTCGGCGACGGGACGTCCGGCAGCGGCGCGGTTGTCCCCCATACGTATGCGGCCGCAGGCGTGTTCACGGCTACGCTGACAGTCACGGATAACAGTGGAGCAACGGCCTCGGACTCGGCGCAGGTGACGGTGGCTGCCGTGGTGCTGACGAAGATGCATATTGCGGACGTGACTGCTGTTATCAAGAGCCAGTTCCGTGGCTGGAAGACCTGGGCGGAGGTGACGGTGAAGGTCGTGGACGCCGATGGCGCGCCCATAGCCGGCGTGAAGGTCACAGGCCAGTGGAGCGACGCGACGACTGGCGTCGCTTCGACCAACACGGATTCTTCGGGGATCGCCAGGTTCACATCCCAGGTGCTGCGCCGCCCGCCGGCAGGCACAACGTTCACCTTCACAGTGACGAACCTGGAGAAGAACGGGCTGACCTACGACGCTGCGGCAGATCTCGAGAAGGACGCCTCCGCCACGACGTAGGTTCGCGCGAGAGTAGCTTCGTTCGTTTGGATACCCGTAGGGGCACGATGTGTCGTGCCCCTACTACTTCTGGCGGTGCGCCATGAGTCTTCCGCTAAGCATGGCGCCTCGCCCCTTCGCGTGTTCTCGTTCCCCAAGCGTTGCCCTGCTGCCTCCTAACGGGTAAGCTGTATCCCAGCGTTTCGACTCTCATCTCAAAGCAGTGGAGCTATGCCCAAAACCCTCAACGATTACCTCGCCCTCGGCGTCCGCAGCGCCATCGTCCTGATTCTCTTCGCGCCCCTCGTTGTCACGCAAAACACCCTCTTCCCCTATGTCGTCGGCAAGGCTCTGTACATAAGGTCTCTCACAGAGGTGGCCTTTGCCTTGTGGGTGTTGCTGGCGCTGCGCGACAACCGGTACTGGCTCCCCCGGAGTTGGCTCATCATCCTGTTTGCGCTCTACGTCATAGCCAATGTCATCTCGGCATTGCTGGGGGTGAGCTTCCAGCGCAGCTTCTGGGGAGACGTGCGGCGCATGGGGGGCGTCTTTGACCTCATCCACTGGTTCATGCTCCTGCTGGTCATGGCCAGCATGTGGCGCAGCACTCGCCAGTGGCGCTGGCTGCTGAACGCCAACCTTGGTGTGAGCCTTGTTCTGAGCATCCTGGGCATCGCCCAGAGCTACGGGGTCCGGCTTCTCTGGTTCCTGAAAGAGACGGGGCGCGTGGACGTGACCTTTGGCAACGCGGACTACGTCGGGGCGTATGCCATCGTCAACATGCTCATCGCGCTAGCGTTCCTGGCCAACTCCTTTGCGCCCAAGCCGTTGCCTGCGGAGCCGGAGCCTGCGCGGCGGCCCCAGCGCCGGGCCGCAGCCCATCCGGCCTACGATTGGACCCTTGCAGGCAGGGTGTTCTGGATTCTGACGATCCTTGTGAACATGTGGGTGCTCTCAGTGAGCGGCACGCGCGGCGCGCTGGCGGGCCTGATTGCTGCCCTCCTTGTAGCGGGCGTGGTCTACGCGGTCTTCGGAATGCGGAAGCGGTTGCGGATCGGAGCCGGCGCGCTTGCAGCATGCATCGTCGCCGTGGTCATGCTCATGCCTGTGGCCCACGAGGCGGGCCTGTTCAAGGGTCTTGCCGACTCCAATGCGCTGGTCCGCCGCCTTGACGAGACCTTTGAGGGAGGCATCGGCCAGGCGTACCAGTCCCGGCGTGTCATCGTTGAGGCCGGCGTGGTCGCCTTCGCCAAGAAACCTGTTTTCGGCTGGGGCCCGGAAAACTTCTCCGTGGCGTACGACCGCTACGGCAAGGAGTTCTTCGGCGAGCAAATCGCCGACCAGGCCCACAGCAAGCCCGTGGAAGAGTTGACGACCAAGGGCATCGTTGGCCTTGGCCTCTACCTTGGCATTGTCTTTGTGGGATTGTGGACCTTCTACCGCAAGCTGCGCCGCGAGCCGCAAGAAGAGCTGCTGACGCTGTTCCTGGGGGCGGCCTTCGTGGCGTACGTGGTGCAGAACCTGTTCCTCTTCGATACCCCCGGCACCTACGTGTCGTTTGCGGTGCTGCTGGCCTGGGTTGCTGCCAACGAGTACACGGCGGCCGGCAGAGTGGCGCAGCCTGACCCAGTGGCGGTCCCGTCCAGAAGGCAACGACGCGCCCTGGCGGCGCAGCAGGCGCAGCAAGGTGACCCCTCCGCTGCGCCCCAGTGGCAGGCGTCCTTCCGCACGCTCCCGGCGTTTGTGGTTTCCGCTGTCGTGGTCGGAAGCCTCACGCTCTTCTCGCTGTACTGGTTCAACGCGCGCATTTACAGCATGACCGCGGATTTCCCGGTGCAGGGACAAAGCCTGGATGGGTTCGTCAAGGACGCGCAGAAGAGCTTCGACGAGTTTCCCGCCCTTGCGACGTTGCCTCGTGTGTTCCTGATGGACACGGTGGCGGCCAACTGGGTCAGAGCCAAGGGAACGCCGGAGCTGCTGGGGAAGGTGATGGAAGAGGGGGAGGCGGCGCTTGCCAGCGAGCCGGAGAACGCGCGCATCTATGTCAGCCTGGCGCGTTTGATGCAAGAGGCGGCGGCCCAGCATAGCGACGTGCTGAAGGATTCGCGTAGCCTGCTGGAGAAGGCCAGGGCGCTTGCCCCGGACTTGCCTTCGGTGCTGGATGCGGAGCAGCAGCAGAAGACGCTGGAGGAGCGGTTGGGCCTGGCGGCCACGTCAACCCCCGCGGCGCTGACCTCTACGGCCCCCGGTACTGGAGGGTGATGAGCTGGTCGGCATCCAGGGTGAGGGTGAACCGCAGCCAGTCGCCATCGGCGGCGGCCGGGCCAGGGGAGGAGGAGACCATCGCGCCTCCCTTGCGCACCTATTGGGCGTGCTACAATGGCCTCAAGCACTCGGTAGGAAACGCTCCATGACAACGAAAGCGCCGGTGAACATCGGCAACCTCATTCACTCCAGGACGGACCTGCACAGCGGGCGCCCATGCCTGGCAGGCACCGGCATGACTGTGCATGCGGTTGCGGTGCTGCACCTGCAAGGCATGAGCGCAGAGCAAATCTTTGAAGAGTTCCCACACCTTGACCTTGCCCGCATTCACGCTGCCCTTGCCTACTATTTTGCCAACCGCGAGCGCATTGACGCCGACCTGGACGCAGATGATGCTCTCTATGACGAACTGGTAAGAAAGTATCCCCGCGGCTGGACTCGTGAGACGGATCTGTAGCAGGTGTTTGCCCTCTACTTGGACGAAGATTCCCTGGCTCGTGTTCTTGTCAAGAGTTTGCGCGCCCAGGGGATTGATGTCGTCACGGCTGCTGAGGCCGGCAAACTGGGCGCAAGCGATGATGAGCAATTGGTGTACGCCGCATCGCAAAAACGTGCGCTGTGCACCGCCAACGTCCATGACTTCGCCCGGCTCCACGACCAGTGGATGGAGCAGGGACGCCATCACGCAGGCATCCTACTGGTGCGCCAGCGGATGCCCCTCACGGTCCGGCTTCACGCCTTGCTCAGGTTGCTCGCAGCCCAATCGTCCGAAACCATGGGAGACCGCCTGGAGTTCCTGAGGAACTGGGTGGACTGAAGCTGCCCCATCCCATGCCTCTACCCCGCGCGATACTGGAGGGTAATGAGCTGGTCGGCATCCAGGGTGAGGGTGTACCGCAGCCAGTCGCCATCGGCGGCGGCCGGGGCAGGGGAGGAGGAGACCATCGCGCCGCCTTCGGGCAGCTTCAGGAAGACGTCCACAGGCTCGTTGGGCGCGCCGGGCTGTCGCTGCACCAGCAGGCGGTACTCGTAGGTGTTCTGGCCGATCTGCCGGACTATGCCCGGCGGCAGCGAGTAGCTGATGGGGACGGTAACGTTTGTCCCCGGCTCCACAACCACGTATCCGCCGATCTCCGTCAGCCGTTCGGTACCGGAGCGGGGCGAACTGATGACGGTTAGCGTATCGGCAGGGTCGTACCCCCAGACCAGCAACTCGGAGCCCTCCGAGGCCGGGATAGGGGGCGCCTGGATGTCTGCGGCCTGGACAGGCACGTAGATGCGCACGTAGTCCCAGAAGCACCCCAGCGGGTTGGTGATGGCCTGGCGGCAGTCGGGGTCTGGCTGCCGGCCCGTGTGCTTGTAGCTCAGCAGGAGATTAGCCTGGAGGTCGCTGCCTGCGCCTAGCTGGACCTGGTACTGGATACGCCTGTTGATGATGGAACGGGCGTGCCCGGCAGGGAGATGTCAACGACCATGAGATAGTCGTGGTCTACCTGCCGCAGCGCCCCATTCCATTGCTGCTCCCACAGTATCTCCGCCGCCTTGGCGTCGAAAACGTGCACCAGCATGTCCTTGTGGGCTAGCCCCTGCAGGAAGACGTCGAGGATAGCCCTGCTCCGTTCCTCGGGAAGAGGCTGCATCATCCTGCCGAGCACCGCCTGGAAGAGGTCTTCGTCGAAGCAGCGTTTGCTCCTGAGAACAGTGTGTCTTGGCAGGCACGGGTAGCTGAACACACCGTCCACGTACTTCCCCGCCGTTGCGCCGTCCAGCACGCCGACGATCTCCGGCACCTCCACGCCTCCCAAGGCATCCACCAGGTGAAGCACCATGTCCTCGGTTGCGGCTATGACGCCGTCTGCCTGGACGCCTTGGCCCTTGTAGTACAGGTCCGCTATCTGGGCGGCGGAAGATGGGAAGTGCGGGTTCCAGTTGGCGTCGCGGAAGAGGAGCCTGGTAATCCACAGGTAGCGGAAGATCGGCTCCGGCGCGATAGGGTTGGAGGCAAAGTCGGCCTGGTCAACGGTATCGCTGTCGAAATACCTGAGAGAGGTGAGCCGTCCATCCTGGACGTGCACCTCCACAACAACGCCGAGGAATCCGCCTGTTGGCCGTATCTCGTCCGGGTTCTGGCCGATGAGGAGGTACGTCCTTGGAGCGTCCAGTCCCAAGAGGTACTGGAGCGAGTCAACTCCCTGTGCGGCGCGGGGAAGCAGCGTGGTCTGCAGTGACGACTCCTCGATGTTCAGGAGGACGCTGGTGAAGAAGCGGCCCGTAAGGGAAGACGAAGACGCCGTTTCTGCGCCTCCGCTCCTTCTCGCCAGCACCTGGTCCAGGGCAAGCTGGGCGTCCGAGAGCGCCGTCTTCACTCGCGGGAGGCTGCTTTTCATGGCGGCGGCGCCTTCTTCGGAAAGGATGCCGGCCTTCAGAAAGTCGTCGGTGGCCTCGGTAAACGCCGCCATGGCAGTGCTCAGGCTCTGGAGCAGCGCGGCCACCTCAATGCCGAGGTCAAGGGCCTCCTGGAGTGCGGCGTCGCTTGTTTCCGCGCGGCCCTTCAGGTTGGAAAGCCCGCCAAGGACCTGGCCGGCCCGGCTCTCCAGCGTGACGAACAGTTCGTTCGATCGCTGTGCGTTGAACAGCAGCTCCGAAGGGTTTCGCAGTGTGGTCTGCGTTTCTTGAATCACGCTTCGCATGTGGACGCCTGCCGCCACAGCTTCAGGCGTTTCCTTGCCGGAAATGATGGCAAGCTCCAGGGCCGTCAGGAGGGTGTCCAGCATGTCCACCGCCTTACGCTCCTCCTCGCCCAGCTTTGCGGGGTCCAGGCTGCGCCTGAGAGTCTTTGCCCTCTGCAAGGCGTCAAGGGCCTGGTAAAGAGAGGGCGCTCACGGACTATCTGCTCCCGCAGCGACTCGTAGTCCACGCTGCCCTGGTCCATCGCCTGGACAACGGGCAAGTACGCGTCCATGGCGTTGGAGGCTGCCTGCAGGGTGGCGTCGGCAAAGGCCAGCACCTCCTCGGCGTTGCGGATGGAGCCGGAAACCCCCGGCACCAGCGCGACGGGCTTGGCCAGGAAGAGCCTGCTCTGGAGGGACTTCACCTCCTTGTGCAGGTCGCCAACGGAGGAGCGGAGTTTTGGAGTAGTCCTCGGGCTGGAGGATGTTGCCGATCTGCTCGTCCCCAGCGAGGGCTGCAATGGCGCCTGCGCCCTCTCGCACCTGACCCGCGGAGCGGACAACGGTGAGCATGACCACGACCCAAGCGACAATAAGAAGCAGCGCCACGCCAATACACGCCGTCCACATGGGGTGGCGGCGAATGAGGCTTCCAACACGTCCCGGCAAGGAAAGACGTGAGGATGGAGCGGGAGGCTGCTGTTCGGGAGCAGGCTGCATAGGAAGAAACGTTTCTGGCGCGTTGGGCGCAAGCTGCTCACCCTAGCGGTGGGCTGCCTCTTGGCCCTCTTCCGCCGCCGACGGCTGGCGGCGCGAGAAGATCCCTGCCACATCTTGGGTCATCCGCACGATGTAGCGCAACAAGAGCCGTACGCGCCAGGGGTCCTTGATGATCAGGCCCACGGTTAAGACGATGTACATCCCTGAGAATATCAGATGAGCCGTGGAATGGAAGAACACGAGCTGCAAGACAAAGAGCAGGAGCATTGCGATGGCGTGCACGGGAGTGAAACGCCGCCGCGCCATCAGCACCACGGCAAACAGGGAGAGCGCTGCCGTCAGCAGAAACTCGTTCACCTGGCGGTGTTGCAGGTGGATGGAGTGAATCTGGCCCGCGGAAAGGCTATAGATCACAGGCATGCTGCCGATAAGGACGGTGAGCTGGTTGACGCCCGCAGAGACCAGGACGGTGATCCCTGCAGCCGGGTTGGCCCTGGCGGTGTAGAACAGGGCAATGACCATCTCAGGGGACTCGGAAGCCAGGGGGGCGAGCCACTGGATCAGGTAGAACTCGTCAATCCCAAACTGGCGGCCAGTGGCCACAAGGCCGTGCACGAAAGGCTCCACAGAGGCGACGATCACTCCCGCCGCAAAGACAAACATTCCAAGCACCGCAGCCCTTCGCCACCATTTCGGCAGGCTGCCGATGGTCTCTGCGGGGCCGGCCAGGTCCGGCTCGCTGACCTCTTCGCGGGAGCTGAGCACCAGATAGACAACGTACACAAGGATAAGCACGACGCCCAGGATGAGAGGGACGCCGTCGAATATGATGACAAGGAAGACCAGGAACGTGGCGACGGCGAGAAACGCCAGGTCCCGCGCGAGCCTTGCGGGCAGGACCAGCCCTCCCCGTACCCTGAACCAGAAGGTGAGCGCCACCAGGGACCACCCCAGGCCGATAAGCAGGCGGTTGGAGCCCGTCACGTTAGCGGCCAGCTTCGCCACCTCTGCCGGCTCATTGGGGTGGGCGCCCGCGTTCCAGGCGAGGTAGGCCTCCACGGAGTATTCAGGCAGCAAAGCGATGAGCGCCAGCGCTGCCAGCGCCAGCGGGCCGGATATGTCCTTCTGCGCAGCTTCGCCGCCCCAGGACAGGATGAACGCCGCGCCCATGATGGCCACGCCGTTGACCAGGGCGGCCAGTTGCGGCGCCGCGTCAGCCAGGTGATAGGAACCGGTGGCGTTCAGGTACTGGAAGAACAGGGAAGGGAATGTGAACAGAGCTGCGCCGGCAATCCAGGCAAAGCCGCCGGCGCGAACGTGGGTTGTGGCCTGGCTCATGGGTCGTTCTCCTGGACTCCTTCCCCTGTCTGGTGTGATGCCGGGCGTACGCAGCCAACGCGCCCGAGGGAGGGTTGAGGGCGTGCCTTCCCAAGGCTGTTGCCCATCATATCATGCCCATAGGCGTCACGCACGCGTTCGGGAGCTTGCTGTGTAGAACGTCCCCTCGGCAGCGCTGCAAACCTCAGCTTGCGACGCAGGGGCGCGGTTTCCGCGTCCGTTCCGCATAGTCCGCCGTCTTCTCTTGCTGGTGTCTGGGACGCGGGCAGGGAGACCCTGCCCCTTGCTTGCAGCGTGTAGCGTCCGCCGAGCAAAACCACAAAGCCCCAGACCTGTGTCAGGACTGGGGCTTGGCTTCAGTTAGTATGCGGCGTGGTTAGCTCAGCTTCACCTTGCTCTTTGGCTTCGCCTCGGCGGAGACGTTGAGAACACTGGGAGCAGGCTTGGCGGGCTGCTTCAGGTCCGCCTCATACCCGCACTGCAAGCATTCCATGTACCGCCCGTACAGGTCGTTCACCACATGCATATCCCCCTGGCATCGGGGGCACGACTTGAAGTAGATCATGGTCTCACCTCCATTCCCTTCATCAGTCAGGGCCTAGGCCCTGCAGTTCTTTTGTATTGGATGCACAAAACCGCGTTACGGATTCCACAACGAAGGTCTATTTTCCACGAAAACCACCCCGTTGTCCAGTACCTATTTTCGTATACGACATATACGAAAATTGGATGCTCCTGGTTTCACGGCCCTGTTTTCTGGCCTTGCCCTCTACAGTTATCATAGAAGTTGACACGCTGCGTGTCAACGACTAGAATACACTGCAGATAACACATTGCCGATGCAATAAGAAACGGTGTATGGCCCAGAAACGTCAGGGAGCAGGACACGTCGTGGCCGGCCCCGCAGCGCCTCCCTTCGCCGCCGCTCCTATTCCTGGGGCCAGGGCAGTGCAGGCGATTCAGCGAATGAGCCCTGTACCCTTTCAGACCTCGGAGGCTCGGATCGAGGGCGTCTACGTCATCAGCGTGGCCGCCCGGATCCTGGAGATGCACCCCCAGACACTGCGCAAGTACGAGCGCGTGGGGTTGGTGCGACCTTCCCGCACCATGGGCATGCTCCGTCTCTACTCGGACCAAGACATTGCCCGCTTGCGCCTCATCAAACACCTGGTGGATGACGTGGGCATGAACCTTGCCGGCGTTGAGTTTGTCCTTCAGGTGTTCAACCGCATGCTCCAGGCGCGTAGCCTGCTGGAGACGATGCAGGAAGAGCAGGCCTTTGCCCAGGACCTTCGCCATGTGATGCAGCGCCTGCTGGAAATCCTTGATATGGAGCAGCAGTCCCCTTAGTCACAGCATAGCAGTCGCGCACGGTTCGGGACATGGGTGGTTGGCACTAAAACGGATGGGGGATACTCTCTACCGGCGAATAGGCAAAGCAGGGGATGACACCCTGGCAAACGGGCATCCCAGCTCATGGGCGAATGGTGTGGCTGTCCCGGTCATCCGGAGACGGCGCCAAATCAGAATCCACAGGTCTTGGAGTCCGGACCATGACAATAGATAAGGATATGCCCCAGGCTTCCGATTCCTCCCCCGCGCCGGCCCCTCCCTCGACCGGGGAAGGGCCCGCCACGTTGCAGGAGCTGCAGGCCCGATTGGAGGAAGCGGACCGTGAGCGGGCCCAGTTCAAGGCCATAGCCCAACGGGCGCAGGCAGACCTGGTGAACTACCGCCAGCGTGTGGAGCGGGAGCGGGAAGACATGCGCAGGGCCACCGTGGAGCGGGCTATCACCAAGCTGCTGCCCATAGTTGACGACCTGCAGCTTGCCCTCAAGCACGCCCCGGTGCAACTGGCAGACGACTCCTGGGTGGAAGGCGTGCGCCTGATCGAGCGCAGGCTACAGGCGTTGCTGGAGTCCGAAGGTGTGACGGCCATCCCCGCGGAGGGCAAGCCCTTTGACCCCTGGCAGCATGAGGCGCTATTCTCCGTAAACGATCCCAGCAAGGAGCCTGGCGCCGTGGTCATGGTGATTCGCCAGGGGTACATGCTTCAAGACAAGGTCCTGCGGGCGGCCCAGGTGGCCATTGCCCAGGGACAATCAACTTCAGCAGAAGAAACGGACCAGGGCCAGTCCAGGAATGAACCACCGGACAGCCCTGTGCAAAGAAAGGAACAGTAATGGCTAAGGTATTGGGAATTGACCTGGGCACCACAAACTCCTGCATGGCGATCATGGAGGGTGGAGAGCCCCGCGTTCTGGAAAACAGCGAGGGAATGCGCACGACCCCCTCGGTAGTGGCGACGAACCCCCGCACCAACGAACGGTACGTGGGCCAGGCCGCCAAGAGGCAAGCGGTCACCAACCCCGACAACACGATCTATTCCATCAAACGCTTCATGGGCCGCAAGTTTGCCGAGGTGCAGGTGGAGGCGCAGCGCGTTCCCTACAAGGTCGTAGCCGCCCCTAACGGCGATGCCAACGTCGTTCTGAGCGGCAAACCCACGTCGCCTCCGGAAGTCTCCGCCATGATCCTGCGCAAGCTGAAGGAGGATGCAGAGGCCAAGCTGGGCGAGACCATCACCCAGGCGGTGATCACCGTGCCCGCTTACTTCAACGATAGCCAGCGCAACGCCACCAAGGACGCGGGGCGCATCGCCGGCCTGGAGGTGCTGCGCATCATCAACGAGCCCACGGCGGCTGCGCTCGCGTACGGCCTCGACAAGATGGACAAGACCAAGACCGTGATGGTCTTCGACCTGGGCGGTGGCACGTTCGACGTCTCGA
>JACQUI010000357.1 GCA_016210395.1 Chloroflexota bacterium
AGGGTGGACTGGCCGGTGCCGTAGCGGTTGTCGAAGAGGTGCTTGGTGTCGGCCTCGTTCACGGCGATGATGGGGTAGCGCAGCCGCCCCGCGGCGGCCAGGCTGCGCAGCCGGACCACCCCCGTGGTGGTCTCCTCGGTGCCGCCGATCACGCCCGGCAGCAGCTTCGTGCGCTCCTTGTGGAGGGTCGCCACCAGGTCGGCGCCGTCGTCCATGGTCATGTGGGGTGCCAGGTCCAGGGCCTGGCCGATGTGCCGGTAGTAGGTGGCGTTGTCCTCGCCCTTACGGGCGTAGACGGAGATCCGGTGGTTGGCCACCAGGGCGGCCGCCACGTCGTCCTGGGTGCTGAGGGGGTTGCTGGCGCAGAGGGCGAGCTCGGCCCCGCCTGCCTTCAGGGCCAGGGCTAGGTTGGCGGTCTCCGTGGTCACGTGCAGGCAGGCGGCGATGCGCAGGCCCGCCAGCGGCCGCTCCCGCTGGAAGCGCTCCGTGATGAGCCTGGTCACCGGCATCTCCCGCGCCGCCCACTCCATGCGCAGCTGCCCCTCGGCGGCCAGGGAGAGGTCCTTCACGTCGTGCTGGGCGGGGGCGACCTTGCCCGTTCTCTTGGGTGGCATATTGCCCCTTTCAGGGATTAGGCTCTCCCTTTCCGTCAGTAAAAAGCCCCTCTCCTTCTGGGCATTTTGGGGGTGATAAGAGTGGCTATAAGATGCCTCCCGGCATTCCCATAATCGCGCCCGGTAGCTTGCTCATGGAACTCTTTGAGTTGGTCCTGCAACACGAGGTACATACCCTCTTCATCGTCAGCGGATTCAATCGTGCCTACAGTCATATCCTGTCGGCGGTGGGGAACGAACACGGCGCCTCGCACAGTGTACTGTCCAAGAATCTCAGCCAAACGATTCACGCGAGGCTTCAAGCTGGCCAGCTTGGTTGCGACCGATTGTGTGGAGACGGTACACGAGACTAGCACGACGATCTTAGCGGGGTCATCGAGTACGAGAAAGTCTACGCCGTCAGCGTCGCCAATGTGAACTGCACTCAATCCTGCTAGGAATAGAAGACACCCGACTCCTCGCTCAAACTCCTTGTCGTCTGGCTCCGCACCAGAGATGCCAATCCAATCCTTGAGGGCCTGTTCGGCCGTTTTTTGTCCGCGCCCCAGCCATTTTGGTGTGCTTGAAACTATTGATTTGGTCGCCTCCCAGCGCGGGTTTCCCCTAGCAGTAGCCGCAGTAGCCCGAGGTATGTCGATGTGCTTCACTGCTATCGGTTCATTGCCGGACCTGTAGCCGGAATGGAATAGGGTGAGTTCCGCTCTAGCCACGTTGCTGGACACTGGAAGCGATCCACTCAAGACCGTGGACTGATCCTGGTCACTGCGTTGCAGGAGCGCTAGCTGAAGGGGGCCGCCATCGACGCGATTCGCTCGATCATCCTGTCTCCTGTAGGACAGCTTGAAATCCGCTGCACGTAGTTGGCGAGGGAAGCGTATCGAGTAGGCGACCGCGCCGTCGGTTTGGCCTTGCCCGGCTAACTCGATGAGGACTGGCGCGAAGAGACTTAGTCTCAGTGCCTTGCCCGCGCCGACGCCAAACTGCAAACGGGCCTTGGCCAACTCGGGGAAGCTCTCGAATCCCTGGAGCCTTGCAGCAGCCCAGAGATCACCTGAATCAACTAACGACTCCAGATTCCGCGAGGCCCACGAGTTCAGCCAGAAGTGGCCTGAACTCGCGTAGTCCGACCACACAGCGACGAAGTCATCGTTATATTGTCTATCTAGGGCATGGAAGTCGCCGTTCTGGAACTCCTGAGTGCTCAGGCGATAACTACCGAGGTTCAGTGTTCCATTTTTCAGTTCAGCAAGGAATCCGTTGGCATCTTCAATGGGTATGGCCCCTCTTAGGAAGACGATCTCTCTTATCTTGTCAGTCGTCTCGATAGGCCTGGGCTCTTCTGGTACTAGACAGCCGATTAGGGACAGAAGGAGTTGTTGCTTTGAATCAGCCAAAGCCCTCAGGTCAAGGCTTCTCCATACGCCTACAAAAGGCGCGATGGCTTCCCCGAATTGGGTAGCCGAGTCTGCCAACGAACCCATATCGGTCGCCTCTAGCGCACGCCTAGCCGGGCGAGCACGGCCTGGACATTTTCCTCGATGGGACGCGCCGTGTCCACCACCAGGTGGGGCCAGCCCGGGCCCACGGGGTCGAAGTCCTGCTCCTGGGCCGTCAGGATCTCGGGGCGCCCATCCGAGACGGAGGGGCCCGCGGCCAGCCGGCGCTCCAGGCGCTGGAGCACCAGCGCGCGGGGGCAGACCACCTCCAGGGCCCAGACCTGCGCCCCCAGCTCCTGGGCCAGGCGGCGCGGCCCCTCCCGCCAGGCCGTCTTGCGGTAGGAGGCGTCGAGCACCACCGAGCGCCCCGACTCCAGGTGCTCCCGCGCTCGCTCCAGCAGGGCGGCGTAGGTGCGCTCGGTCATCTCGGGCGAGTAGAGACCCTGGCCCCAGGGCTCGAAGTGGCGCTCTGTCGGCTCCAGGCCGGTCAGCTCCTTGCGCAGGGCATCGGAGCTGACGACGGCCGCGTCCAGCCGCTCCGCGACGGCCTGCGCGACCGTGCTCTTGCCCGTGCCCACCAGCCCCACGGTGATGAGCAGGCGCAGGGGCCGGTCGGGCCCGCGAGCGTAGCGGTGGGCGAGGCGAAAGTAGGACTGGGCATCCCGTGTTATCTGCTCGCGCTCGGCGGCGGGCAGGCCGGCGTCGGCGAGACGGAACCCGGCCACCTTGCCGCGCACGTAGGCGCGGTAGCACTGGTAGAAGGACAGCAGCGCCTCCAGGCCCGTGTCGCCCGTCCGCGCCACGTAGCGGCGGACGAAGGCGCGGCCCAGGCCAGGCCGGCCGCGGGCGTCCAGGTCCATGGCGAGGAAGGCCACCTCCGAGGCCACGTCCCCGAAGCGGAAACGCTCGTTGAACTCGATGCAGTCGTAGATGTAGAG
>JACQUI010000358.1 GCA_016210395.1 Chloroflexota bacterium
CCACGAGGTGAAGACGCTGCTGTGAAGGCAGGCGTCACACCCTGCACCCGTAGGGGCGACCCGCCGGGTCGCCCCTACCCAGACACACGCTTGCTCGGCGAGGCCACTTTATGCCCATAGCGTACTGAAAGGAGAAACCCATGTCGAAGCAGACCAAGGAGCTGGTCCGCAAGTTCTACGAGGCTTTTGACGCCAGCGACATCGCCACACTGGAAACGTTAGTAACCCCGGATTTCGTCCAATACGTAAACTCCGACCCCAACCCCGTCCGGGGGCTAGAAGCCATGAAGAGCAATATGGGATCGCTCCGCGGCGGCCACAACAACACGCATACCATCCAAGACATTTTTGCCGAAGGCGACAAGGTGGTGGTTCGCATGGTCATGCAGGGGACTGTGGCACAGCCCCTACTCAACAACCCTTCCACGGTTGGAAAGCCTTGGAAGATCCAGGTATGCACCATCTTTCGGATCGCCAACGGCAAGATCGCGGAGCGATGGATCAATGTGGACCTCATGGGACGGCTGGAGCAGACCGGCGCTTTGCCAGGCGCCTAGAATGCAGGCCGTTTGCAGAGGGCGACCCGGCGGGTCGCCCTCTGCAAACGCGAGACACGCCTGTTGTTCCACGCAATCCACTATGACCACAGGGAGGCAAGAATGACTACCAACCGACAGCAAGAAGGTTCTCCGCAGCAAACGCTAGGATGGAGCCCGGCCTTGGTTGATCGTACTGCTCGGCGCACGGCCCAGAAGGAGGCGGCTTTCCTCTTGCCCTACCTGAAGCCTGGGATGCGCCTCCTGGACTGTGGCTGCGGCCCTGGCACCATCACTATCGGACTGGCCGAAGCCGTGGCTCCAGGGGAAGCGACCGGCATAGACATCGGTGCCCAGCAAATAGAGCTGGCGCGCGCCAATGCGGCCCAGAGCGACACAGCCAACGTCCGCTTCCAGGTGGCCGACGTCCTGAAGCTTCCCTTTGAGGACAACTTCTTTGATGTGGTGTACGCCAACACCCTGATCATGTACTTCATAGACAAGGCTCCTGCGCTCAAGGAAATGCGCAGGGTCCTGCGGCCAGGAGGACTGATTGGCATCAGAGACCTCGGAACAAACGGTGACGTGGTTTGGCCTCCTGACGGCCCATTGGAACGGACTATCGCCCTTTACCTCAAAGGTTTCCATTACCGTGGCGCATGGGACCCTTCTAATGGGCAGGGAAACAGAGGCCAACTGTTGCGGGCCGGCTTTGTACGCTGTCAGGCTTCCGCCGACTGCGAGGCTTCTGGGACGCCGGAATCGCTAGCCTTGGTTGCAGAGGTATGGAAGATGCGAGTTCTCGCGTCGAATCTTTGGGTCGAGCAGGGATGGATAGACCGAGCCGGCCAGGAACGGCTAGCCCAGGACATTGGTGAGTGGGCCAAGCGCCCCGATGCTTTCCACAGCCGCCTCTTCTGCTCGGCCATCGGCTGGAAAGAGGGGTAGGTTCCTGCATCCGTAGGGGCGGACCGAGGCGGGTCGCCCCTACGCCACAAACGCATGCTCCCATAGGGAGGCTAACGCCATGACCACGCACACCGCCACGGACAGATACGTCAGCAGTAGCGGCCTGCGGTTGCACTGCCTGGACTGGGGTGGCGGGGGCGCAACGCCCCTGCTCCTGCTCCACGGCCTGCGGGGCCACGCCCACACCTGGGATGCCGTGGCCCGCCGGTTCGCGGACGCCTACCGCGTCCTGGCCCTGGACCTGCGCGGCCACGGCGACAGCGACTGGTCCCGCCCCGGCGACTACTCCGCCGCCGCACGTGTCGCCGATCTGGGGCAGTGGGTGGAGCAGCTTCGCCTACCGCCCTTCCTCCTCATGGGCCACTGCCTGGGAGGGGCCGTCGCCACGGTGTACGCTGCCCGCCACCCGGACAGGGTGCAAGCCCTCCTGCTGGAGGATGTCTCGGCTCGTGCGGCAGGGCGAGACTGCAGCGCATTCGCCGACGCGCCCCTGGAGTTCACGTCGTGGGCAGAAGCCAAAGCCTTCTGGCGGGACCAGCGCCCCCTCATTTCCGACGAGGCCCTGGAGCTATGGGCACGCCACAACCTGCGAGAGCTCTCCAGCGGGTGCGTCGGCTGGAAGTACGACGCCCGCGCCCTGGCCGCGCCCCAGCCCGACCTCTGGCCCCATCTGCGGGGCCTGCGCTGCCCCACGCTCCTGCTGCGCAGCGCAGAGTCGGAATGCCTGTCGCGGGAGACGGCGGAGGCCATGGCCCGCGCCAACCCCTGCATTCGCATCGCCGAGGTCCCCGACGCCGGTCACGCTGTCCACGAG
>JACQUI010000369.1 GCA_016210395.1 Chloroflexota bacterium
ACATTATAGCACAGCTACACCTATATTGCACTAGTTATTTAGTCATGCCTCCTTATCACCCGCCGCCACCGGCAAAGGCCTTCACCAGCCGTTCGATGTCCTCAGGCGAGGCCTTGTCCACTGAGAGTTTCATGCCACCGGGGAACTCAAGCGTGACGCCCGTCACCGACTTGCCCCGAATCGTCTCCACCACCTGCTTCAGGAGGGGCAGGGCCTTGCTTGCGGCATTCAGAGTCCCGCCGGCAGCCTGGACCCACAGCATGACCGTGCCGGGATCTACCCCTCGCGCCGCCAGCGATCCTGCGTTTGCCACGCCGTTGACCTGCTTCAACGCGTCCTGCAACGCCCGCGCATCCGACTTCGATACCGTCTTGGGTAGTTGGACTCGAAAGACACCCTCTTCCATCTCATTACCTCCTTTGGGGATTGATAGGTGATGTAGAACTCGGCGTAGGATGCGATATCCGCTTGGCCTGGGACTGTGGGCCGACAAGCTCACCACGAACGGGTTTCGTCTCTTCCGCAGCTAGGCGCTCGTCGTGTCCGGCGCGCCCACCAGGCACCAGTTGGCCCATAGCGTCGCTGGATTCTCGTGCACCGCCTTTACCGCTTTTTGGTAGGCCGCTGCTGCCGGCGATCCTTCACTGAGCGCCAGGTGGAAGGCCCTCATGAAATCCGCTGCCTGCTGCGAATTTGCATCCCAAAGACTGACCAGCAGGTTTGCCGCGCCGGCGTAGAAGAGCGGAAGGTACAGGCCAATCCATTCATCGCCCACAACCCGCATGCCCGAGTCCGCCTCGGCGCGCCGTCCCAGGGAGCATGCGCTCAGGCACACCAGGGAAGCATTCAGCCGCGCTGTGAACAGCTCGCTCGCCCGGACGGCGTCAGCGCCCAGCAGCAGCGCAGCGTCGAGGGCGCGCCCTTCGGGGAACTCGCCGTGGCATGCAAAGTGGAGCACGTCGAACCGCCCCCAGGCGTCAACCGGCATGCCGGCCTGTTTGGGGGAGCCGTCAGGAGGGATGATGCGCTTCTCCACGCGGCCCGGGCGCCTGGCCGACCACAGGTCGTGCAGCTCGTTGATCTCGCCAGGGACATCATCCAGCGCCACGCCGCCGAAGGCATTCTCCGGGCAGCCCATCAGCATCACGCCCTCCGCACGCTCGAACCGCCGCCCCACATTGAGCAGCGCCAGAGTCGGGGTGTAGGTGACAGGCCAGTGATCAGCCAGGAAATCCCTCCCGCCGAGGTCAATGGCGTGCAGGGGAATGCCCTGCAACCTCCCGTGCGAGCTGATCAACAACTGGTCGCCGTCGCGCAGGTCCTCCCGCACTTCCCCGGGGAACAGCTTCTCCCCCAGATTCGCGGGCAAGACCGGCGTGAATACGTCCACATCGCCGCGCAGCCGCTGTCTGCACTCTTCAAGTTGCCCCAACTCGGCAGCCGGCCAGGGTACGGCCGTGCAGTGTGGCGACCGGTCCCGGCCGGCGAAGAAGATGAAAAGCAGTGCCCCTTGCCCCTCAGCCCTCTCCTTCCAGAAATAGGAGACGGGGAAACAGGTGGGAACAAGGTCCTTCAGCACGTGCGGCAAATCGAACGGCGGCGGGGCCTTCAGCGCGCCCCAGCGCGGGTTCCCAGCCATCATGGCGGAAAGCAGTTGCCGCCGGGCGGACGAAAGCCTACGGCGCTCCGCCTCCATCTCTTCCTGGCGTTGCGCGCTAAGCCGCGCCAGGGCCTCTTCGCACCTGTCCAGTTGCTCCTCCATACTCCGTAGCTTCTCTATGTCTTCAGGAGCAACGCCCTCGAACAGGGGGACATCTGCGTTTGCCACGAGTTGGCACAGGTAGAAGCTCTTTGACCGTTCAGCAACGGACCACGCACGCAGAGCGCCTCCGGCGCCCTCCCTTGCGAGTCCGATGGTGAAGGCCGTGTCATAGTACTGGAGCTTGTCAGCCAGGAAGCGCTGCTGATCGGCGAGCGACTTGAAGCGCCGGATGAGCGACTCTACGCCAGTGAGCGCGTTGCAGGCAAGCTCCCAGGCCACATCGTGTTCGCCCTGGGACGAACGCAGCCGCGCTATTCCAAGCTGTGTGGAAGCGAGCAGGTCCGGCGGTCCCCATTCCTGAAAGAACTGATGGGCGGCGGTCAGGCCGGTTTCCGCATGCTCCAAGTCCTTTAACTCCAGGTAGGCAAGGCCAGCCCGCAGATGGCAAGGCGCAGCGCCTCTGGCCCATCCTTCTGCAGCCAGGGCCGTGGCTGCTTGCCCAGCCAGGCGCGCGGCCCGGTCCCATTGTTTGCCCCTAAAGGCTACGTCGGACTCGATCTCGTCGGCAATCCACTGCGTCCACCCCAGCTTCCGCACGTCTGCCACCGCCTGGAACGCGCCCTGGAGGTCGTACACGCCGGCATGGGGCGTGGCCAGCATTTTGGCGCGGACCTGGTAGATAGTCGCCAGCACGGGCCGTTGCACCAGGGGAGCCATCTCGGTTGCCAGCCGCTCGCACGTGGCCAGGTCCTCCAGGGCCTCTACAAAGCGGTTGGCCATTCTCCTGACCGTGGCCCGGTCCAGGAGGCACCGGCAGAGCTCGCCCTTCATCTGCCGTGTTTGGGGCGCGCCGACCTCCGCGATGATCTCGTTCAGGCGGCCCTCGGCCTGGGGCAGGTTGCCTTCCTCGAACTCAATCATGGCCTGCACGCGCAGATGAGAGGCAGTGGTTGCGTCCATGCTAGTCTCTTCTCGCTCCCATGGCCTCCTGCGACCACTGCTTCTCCGAGGCGCGATCGCCTCGCTTTTGGGCCAGCCGCATCAGCCCCTCGTAGCTTCGCGCCATCAGCTCCCGGACCTCAATCTGCCTGGCCCGCTCAAGGCACTCCTTGAAGGTGCGCTCCGCCTCCTCCAGGTTGCCGCCGTTCAGGGCCATCATACCCTCCATCTCCCGCCTGCTCCACTCCTGGAACAGCACGTAGAACTGCGTCTTGCGGTCAAGCCTGTCGAAGGGGAGCGGGAGGGGAAGTAATGTGTCCAAAGGCCACTGTAGCTGGAACTTCCCTGGCCTCTCCTGGTAGTGGTCTTCTATCTGGAGGGGCGGGCCGCTGCCAACGTCCTCCGCGCCAAGCTCTTTCAGCTTTCCCAGCATCGCGTCCAGCTTCCCCGGATCGTTTGCGGCCGCCCGGAGCCGGCCAGCCATGTCCGGCGTCAACCGGCCCGTCTCGGAGAGCGTCTGAAGCATCCTTTCCAGTTCCTCGATTGGCAGGCCTTTCTCACCCTTGCGGGGTTCGCCTTCCCTTCTGGCGCTTCCGGCTACGGCCGGCTGCGGCCCAAGGGGGACCGTCTGGCCGCACGTGCAGGTCACATAGGAGAAGACCGCGCCGCAAGCGGCGCACTGGGGGCCGTTTGCGCCAGGGAGGGCTGAAGCCATAGGGAAATGCCGTCCGAAGCCCGGACACACGATGGGTTGAGTTTGCCTACAGCGAGGGCACGTTACCCGTAGTGGCTCCGGCTGCTGCGCCTGCGGACGCGATGGAGCCGGATGGAAGGCTGCTCCCTGGCGGAGCTGCATGGCGAAGGCCAGCAGCATCTGGAGCGCCTGCAGCCGCTGGCTGCCCGCGGAGGCATCCTGCAGGAAGCGGTCCGCGATCTCTCCGGGCATCCCGGGCATGAACACCCCCGGGTTCACCTGAGCATTCGCCCGTTCCTGCTGGACCATGGTCACGAGCACCTGAAAGAAGGTGTCGTCGAGACGTTGCGCATTGGCCTGTACGTACTGGGCTGCCATGACGGGCGAGCCCATTTGAAGGACCTGCTCGACAAAAAGCCTGGCCGTGAATGGGTCCATGGCTTTCCCTCCTCTGGGGTGGGCTCCCAGGGCCATCCCCGTCTCGCCTGGCGCGCTATCCTGAGGCCTCTGGGGACATTCCCTTGTCTCAGGCTTGCCCCGGTCGTTGGAACCGATGCAGTGTACCATCGGAATCGAGGCATCGGCAACGTTCTTCGGAGAAAAAAGGAAGGGGCGGGTTTGGTAACCCGCCCCTATTAGGGTTTGCCGTGGGTATGCGCCTAGTGGGAAGCCGGCGCCGGCTCAGGAGAGAGGCTTTCGATGGGAGGAGCCTCGGAATCGAACAGCTTCTTGAGCTCTTCGCCCTCGACCGTCTCGTGGGTGATGAGGTGGCGAGCGATGTGCACGAGCTTGGCCTTGTTGGTTTGCAGGAGCTCCTGGGCCCGGGCGTACGCCTCTAGGATGATGCCCTGCACCTCCTGGTCAATCTGCTCCGCCACAAGGTCGCTGTAGTCCCGCTGCTCGGTGATCTCCCGTCCCAGGAAGATGAGCTCCTCACGCTTGCCGAAGGTCCGGGGCCCCAGGCCGCCCAGCATCTTGGCGGGCTTGACATAGACTGGAGGGAGAGCAGGCGTCGCCCCGTTGCTGCTGTGCTTCTCGCGCTGCTCCGCCAGGTATTCCACCAGGGTAAAGCGCTCTTCCTTTCGGGAGCGGAAGACGATGCCGTCCTTCATGCGCACCAGCAGGTCACGCCCGTAGACCTCGATGGAGTCAATGGTCCCCTTCATGGCTTCTTCAAGCACAAGGTTGATCGGCATTTCCTCCTGTGTGGACATCTCGCTCATGCCGTAGCGGGTCACCATGTCCCGGGCCACGTGCGTGGCGTGCTCCAGGTCGTTGCTGGCGCCTGTCGTTATTTCGTTGAAGATGAGCTCCTCAGCGACACGGCCTCCCAGGGCCATGGCGAGCATATCGCGGAATTGCTCCTTGGTAAGCATGTGGCGGTCTTCCGGCGGAATGGACCGGGTGTATCCGCCGGCCATTCCCCTGGCCACAACCGACACCTTCTGGACAGGGTCCGCATGGGGCAGGAGATGGCCGACCAGGGCGTGGCCTGCCTCGTGGTAGGCGGTGATCTCCTTCTCCCTGTGGCTGATGATCCGGCTTCTCCGCTCGGGGCCAAGGAGGACCCGGTCTATGGACTCGCCGAACTCCTTCATGGAGATGGTCTTCTTGTGCCCTCGAGCGGCGAGGATGGCTCCCTCGTTCACAAGGTTGGCCAGGTCCGCGCCAGTGAACCCAGAAGTTTCCTTTGCGATGACCTCCAGGTTAATGTCTTCGTCCAGGGGCTTGCCTTTGGTATGTACCTTCAGGATGGCGACGCGTCCGGCCACGTCGGGCGGGTCCAGCACGACGCGGCGGTCGAAGCGGCCGGGCCGCAGCAGGGCCGGGTCCAGGATGTCGGGGCGGTTGGTGGCCGCCATGACGATGACGTTGGTGTTGGAATCGAAGCCGTCAATCTCGACCAGGATCTGGTTCAGCGTCTGCTCACGCTCGTCGTGGCCGCCGCCACGCCCTGCGCCACGATGGCGACCGACGGCGTCAATCTCGTCCACGAAGATGATGCAGGGAGCGTTGCGCTTGGCCTGGTCAAAGAGGTCGCGCACGCGGGCAGCGCCGACGCCGACAAACATCTCGACGAACTCGCTGCCGGAGATGGAGAAGAATGGGACGCCCGCCTCGCCTGCCACGGCCCTAGCCAGCAGCGTCTTGCCCGTGCCTGGCGGCCCCACCAGGAGAACGCCGCGGGGGATGCGCGCGCCCAGGGCGAGGAACCGCTCCGGGTAGCGCAGGAACTCCACCACTTCCTGGAGCTCCATCTTGGCTTCTTCGACGCCCGCCACGTCGGCGAAGGTCACACTGGGCTTGTTGCCCACGAACATGCGGGCGCGGCTGCGGCCAAAGCTGAGGGTCTGGTTGTTGCTCCCCTGAGCCTGGCGCATCATGAAAAGCAGGATGGCGCCGAAGAAAATCAGCGGCAGGAAGTTGATCAGGATGCTGAAGATGTTGGAGAGGCCGCTGGACCCCTTGACGCTGACCTTGACTTCCGAGGCCTTGCCGCCTGCGTCCCTCAGCAGCTCGACCACGCTGGTGCCGGGCTCCTTGCGGGCGGTGAAGCGCTGCGGCGGGTTATCCCGCGTGGCAACGGAAAGGGTGTCGCCGTCAACTGAGATGCTGCTGATGCGTCCGTCCTGGGCCATGCGCACCACGTTGGTGATGTCGGTCTCCGTGCCCTTCGGCCCGTTGGCAAAGGTCATGAAGATAAGAATGATGGCCATGGCCACGATGAGGTAGATGATCGTATTGCGTAACCAGCGAGACTGCATGAAATCCTCCCTGAGACCCTCCGGCGCATTGGCCGGGAAGGCTACAACTCATTGTAGCTTAACGTTGTACCCAAAAGGAAGGTTTCACGTCTAAAGGCCCAGTTCTGCTCCAGCGCGGGAGCACCCGATGGCTACTTCGTTGCCTTCCACACGTGGTACATGCGCTGGAGGGCCGAGAAGACGGAGGTCACGAAGATGATGGCCACGGCCGCAAACACCCAGCCTGTCACCAACCCCGCTACCATAACCACGACGCGCTCGGTGCGGGTGACCAGGCCGGACTCCTTCATGGCCACGCCGAGGCCCTCCCCACGGGCTCGGATGTAGCTGACCATGAACGAGGCGACCATCGCGCCGAAGGCCAGGTACGCGCCCGGGTTGTCGCCCGTCCGCACGAAGTGCATGAGCAGGCCGAGCAGAACGATGGCCTCGGC
>JACQUI010000370.1 GCA_016210395.1 Chloroflexota bacterium
AGAATAGCCTCTGTGTGCAGTGGGCGCAAACCTGGGGGCTGTTTGGTGGCGGTGGGACGCGGGCCGCTGCCGCGGCCCTGTGCGTCATGGCAAGGCTGAGGAGTGATCCTTCACTGCGGCAGTCGCAGAGAACGGCAAGCCGTGTATGACCGCCTCGCTCAGGATGACAGCGGGGCTGCCGCATCCTCAAGGATGGGAAGCCGCTTGGCGGCAGCGGTACGCGGGCTGCGGCAGCAGCCCTGTGCGCGACGGCAGGACGGCTGAGTGATCCTTCGTTGCGGCGATGGCCAGAGGACGGCGAGCGTGGTTTGACCGACTCAGTGCGCGCGGGGAGCATGGAGGCGGTGCGGGACAACAACGTCAAGCGGGACCGCTCGTTCAGGGCGGGCGCGCTGGCCGTGGGCGCGCGGGTGAAGATCACGACGGGTCCCGGCTACTTTCCCATCCGCAACGGCCAGATGCTGAAGGCGATGTTCATCCCGAACGCGCAGTCGCTGGTGGGGGTGGAGGGCCAGTAACTCAGCCAACTCCGCTTCCACCGCTTGGCGGATCAACTCCTGTGCTCCCTGGCGCAGCATCTCCGTCAACGCGTCCTCCACACCCTCTGGCTTCTGTCCATCGTCTCTGGTATCGTTTCCCATGGGTGGCGCTCCTCCTCGCTGGTTGCTTCATTTCCTCCAGCAGGATACGCCGCCTCTTTCTCCTCCGACGTACACTACTTTCAGGTATAGCTCCATTGAATGCCGGTCACCCCTCCCCTATAATCGCTAGGTTTGGAGGTGAACATCCCGTGCTGAAAACTATCCCCTGCGGCGACGTCCGAGCAACCCACGCCGGCCAGTCCGTCACTCTTGCCGGCTGGGTGCACCGCCGCCGCGACCATGGCGGCCTGATCTTCATTGACCTGCGCGACTCCCGCGGCCTCGTCCAGGTCGTCTTCAACCCTGAGCTGGCCCCCGAGGCCCACCGCATCGCCCAGTCGTTTCGCGGCGAGTGGGTCGTCCAGGTGGAGGGCGTCGTGCGCCTCCGACCGACAGGCACCGCCAACCCCAACCTGCCCACCGGCGAGACCGAGGTCTACGCCACCCGGGCCTCAGTCCTTAACCAGGCCAAGACGCCACCCTTCGATGTCACTCAGGACGCCGCCGTGGACGAGGCCCTGCGCCTCAGGTACCGCTACCTGGACCTGCGCCGCCCGCAAATGGCGCGCAACATCCGCCTGCGCCACCGCATCGTCAAGTTCATCCGCGACTTCCTGGACGAGCGGGATTTCGTGGAGGTGGAGACGCCCATCCTGACCAAGAGCACGCCGGAGGGCGCGCGCGACTACCTGGTGCCCTCCCGCCTCTACGCGGGCAACTTCTACGCCCTGCCCCAGTCGCCACAGCAGCTCAAGCAGCTCCTGATGGTGGCCGGCTTCGACAAGTACTTCCAGATCGCACGCTGCTTCCGCGACGAGGCCACCCGCGCCGACCGCCAGCCGGAGTTCACGCAGCTTGATCTGGAGATGGCCTTCATTGACCGCGAGGACGTGCTCCAGATCATGGAGGATCTGTACAGCGGCATGGCCAGGGCCATCGCGCCCGACAAGCGCATCCCCGGCAGGTTCCCCCGGCTGGCCTACGACGACGCCATGGAGCGGTACGGGTCCGACAAGCCCGACCTCCGCTTCGGCCTGGAGCTCTGCGACTTCACCCCCATCCTGCAGCAGACCGGCTTCCAGGTCTTCCGGGGCGTCATCGCCTCGGGCGGCGCAGTCAAAGCCATCGCCGCTCCCGGCATGGCCGGCGTCTCCCGACGCGAAGCCGACGACCTCGTCAACATCGCCAAGGGCTTCGGCGCGGGCGGCCTGGTCACCCTTGGCCTGGCAAAAGAGGCCCCCTCCATAGATGCGCTCACCGCCGAGCACGTCCGCTCATCCGCCGGCCGCGCCCTCTCCCTTGACGAGGTCAAGGCCATGGCCAAGGCGGCACAGGCCAAGCCCGGCGACCTCCTGCTGCTTGCCGCCGGCAAGCGGGATCTGGTCAACAACGTCCTGGGCAGGCTTCGCACCCACCTGGGCGAGAAACTAGGCCTGGCCGACCCCAATGAGCTCGCCTTCTGCTTCATCCTGGACTTCCCCATGCTGGAGTGGAACGACGAAGACAAAAAGTGGGACGCCGTCCACCACCCCTTCACGTCGCCCCTGGACGAGCACTGGGACATCCTGGAGTCCAACCCCGGCGCGGTCAAGGCCAAGGCATACGACCTCGCCTGCAACGGCAGCGAGATTGCCGGCGGCAGCATCCGCATCCATCGTGGCGACCTCCAGGCCCGCATGTTCAAGCAGCTTGGCCTGTCCCCTGAAACCGTCCAGGCCCAGTTCGGCCACCTCATCGAGGCATTCGAGTACGGCGCGCCTCCCCACGGCGGCTTCGCCGGTGGCATCGAGCGCCTCGCCGTCCTCTTCTCCGAGGGCGCGACCTCCATCCGCGACGTCATGGCCTTCCCCAAGACCCAGGAGGCCCAGGACCTGCTCTTCGGCGCGCCCTCGCCGGTCACGCCCGCCCAGCTCAAAGAGCTGCACATCAAGGTGGTAGACGCGCCGTAGTTGGCAGCAGTGAGGTCTTTCGGTGTTCCTGGGAACAGGCTGTCTAGGAATAAGAGCGACGGGCCACTGCCGTGGCCCTGCGGAAGGCAATGGTCGTGAGGGATTCTTCGCGAGCCGAAGCGTGGTTGGAAGTGCACGTATTTGACCACCTCGCTCAAGAATGACAGTGTGCCTCGACTACCGAAAGACCCTGTCTGTAGGGGCGCAAGGCTTGCGCCCCCACGGGGCCACGACAATACGAACAGGCATGTGCTGCCCACGTTCAACAATTGCCCTCTCCCTCCTAGGGAAGGGGGCAGGGGTTAAGGTCAGAGATGGGGCGCATCCACCTCAACCAGGCAAGCGCCCCTTCCCTTTAGGGAAGGGGCAGGGGTTAGGTCCAGAAAGGAGCCGCACGATGACCACCACCACAGTCAAGCTCGGGGAGGGCGCATTCACCTACCAGGTCGCGGTCAACTGGGAGACGCTGCCGCCGGGCTACGCCTGGCGCGAGGTCGCAGCCGTGGCCACGGACTCCAGGGACCGCGTCTACGTCTTCAACCGCGGCCCGCACCCCATGATCGTCTTCGACAAGGACGGCAAGTTCCTCTCCTCCTGGGGCGAAGGCGTCTTCACCCGCGCCCACGGCGTCAGCGTCGGGCCCAACGACACCCTCTACTGCACCGACGACGGCGACCACACTGTCCGCCAGTGCACCCTGGACGGCAAGGTGCTCATGACCCTCGGCGTGCCGGGCAAGCCCGCCGACTACATGAGCGGCCAGCCCTTCAACCGCTGCACCCACGTGGCGCTCGACCCCAAAACAGGCGAGCTCTACGTCTCCGACGGCTACGGCAACGCCCGCGTCCACAAGTACACGCCCGATGGCAAGCGCCTGCTCTTCTCCTGGGGCGGCCCCGGCATGGATCCCGGCGAGTTCAACATCCCCCACAACATCGTCACCGACAAGGACGGCTACGTCTACGTGGCCGACCGCGAGAGCCACCGCATCCAGATATTCGACTCCAAGGGCAAGTTCGAGACCGCCTGGCACGACCTGCACCGCCCATGCGCCTTGTTCATCACGCCCGAGCAGCACATCTACATCGGCGAGTTGGGGGCGTCGCAGGCGGTGAACCGCTACCAGCCCAACATCGGCCCGCGCATCACCGTCATGGACACCAAGGGCAAGCGCCTTGCCCGCATCGGCCACCTTGGGTCTGGGCTGGGCGTCGGCCAGTTCATCGCCCCGCACGGCATCTGCCTCGACTCCCGCCGCAACATCTACATCGGCGAGGTCGCCGCCACTGCCATCGGCCACTTCGAGGAGCCTCCCCCCAACGTCCGCAGCTTCCAGAAGCTGGTCAAGGCCTCCTAACGCATTCGATGCCTGTAGGGGCACGATATATCGTGCCCCTACGGTGGTGCGGGAACGTCCGCGCTATGAAAGAAACGCGGTAGTGTCCGCTATGGTGGTGTTGCCCTTGCCTCCCCGCCCTCCCACGTCTACGATAGAGACGACCAGTCGGTGATAGCCAAGGTCTAAGGCCACAGGCGCATTTTCAGTGGTGGAAAGATGCTGAGCGATTACATTCGGGCTGCTATGAAAAAAGCAAAGTATGAGCGCCTGGAGGACGGGAGCTACTTTGGACGTATCCCTGGCATTCGCGGCGTCTGGGCCAATGAGGAAACGGAGGCTACATGCCGGGAGGAGTTGAGAAACGCCCTAGAGGACTGGCTTATTTTTAGTATTCGCCATGGCTACAGGATTCCCACGATTGCGGGCATCAATCTAAACGCTCCTGTGACCACTTCGTAATGCCTAGATTCGGCCCCGTTGCTCGCCAGGACCTGATCGCAGCCCTTCGCGCTGCCGGCTTCTCCGGTCCGTTTCCTGGAACAAGGCACGAGTTCATGACCAGAGGAGCAACGCGCCTAATAGTACCCAATCCCCATCACGGTGAAGTCATCGGGGCGCCTCTCTTGAGAAGGATCTTGAGGGAAGCAGGCATTCGCCGCCAAGAGTGGGAGAAGCTTTGACAACCTGAGCGTGATTTGCCTTTCCTTTCCTGGGGCGCCCCTTCCCGTCGCGGGAAGGGGCAAGTGGTTAGGTCTTGGCGCCCAGTCGTCCCGCCTTCGGCAGCAGCCGCACCGCGTTCGCCGCCACAACCGTCCCGCTCATCGCCAGCGCCAGCGGCACGCCGATGACGCTCCCCAGCGCCCCAAGGCCAAAGCCGGCAAGCTGGTTCGTCCCCCACGTCGCCACGTACAGCCCCAGCACCCGCCCCCGCATCGCCGCCGACGCCGTCATCTGCGTCACCGTGGACATCGTCGAGTCGTACACCGCCCCGGACCCGCCCACCAGCGCCGCCAGCGGCAGTGACAGCGCGTACCACGGTGACAGTCCAAACAGCGCGATACCTAACCCAAACCCAAAAGCGCCGCCCAACAGCAGCCAGCCTTTCCGGCGGAAGTCCCCCAGCGCCGACACCCCCACCATCGCCGCCACCGACCCCAACGCCGAGGCCGCCTCCAGGTACCCCAGCCCCACCGCGCCCACCTGAAGCGCGTCCCGCGCGATCACCGGCTTCATGTACTGATACGAAAAGCCGAAGAACTCCGTCATCAGGCTCAGGAATAGCAGCGACCGCACCGGCGGAGTCCCGAAAGCATACGACACCCCCGCCATCAGCGACCGCAGCGGCGACTCCTTCGCCTCCGCCGGCCTCCGGTCCGCCCGCACCGGCAACAGCGACGCCGCGCCCAGCAGGTACGCCGCCGCAACCACGACGTAGCTCTGCCCGATGCCCAGCAGGCCGATGATGTACCCTCCCGCCAGCGCCGCGAACACCCGCACCAGCCCGCCGCTCATGAACCGGAACGCCGCCCCCTGGAGCAGCCGCTGCGGGCCGACCACGTCGTACGTCAGCGCGTTGAACGACGGCCCGTTCAGCGCGCCGATGGCCCCGCCCGCCAGCACAAACAGCAGCACGTGCCAGACGCGCGCCGAGTCCGACAGCACCAGGCCTGCGAGGCCCAGCGCCAGCAGCGACGCCAGCGCGTTGTTCACAATGAGCAGCTTCCGCCGGTCCAGCCGGTCCACCAACGGGCCGCCCAGGATACTGCACACCGTCTGGCTCACGCCGCGCACGCCAACCACCACGCCCAGCCAGAACGGCGAGTCCGTCAGCGTCAGCACCAGCCATCCCTGCGCCAGACCCTCCACCGTCCACGCCGCCGAGCTGGCCAGCGCGTTCCCAAGCAGCCACCGGTACCCAGTCACGCGAAATATGCTGAAATAAGAGCTAGTCACAAGCAACGTCCATTCCTTGAAAGACCCATAGAGGGATGAGCCCAGGGTTATTCGGTCCTTTCAGCGCCTGCTGGAAAAGTCCTCTCCGTAGAGGCGAGGTTTCCTCGCCCGTCTCTAGTGAAAATAGTGCTCCCCACTATAGCAAAAGGCCACCACGAGTGCTTCCGCAGCCTTTCGCCTCTTGCCATCCCCCGTTTGCCTGCATGTCCGCCTGCCCGTATGTCCGTATGCTCTCTGCCCTCTGCTCTGTGCCCCGCCCAGGTGCTATACTCCCTTCGGCCAGCCGATCAGGAACGCTTGGCCACGACCACCCGCACCATTCACAAAGGAGTCCTCCCATGAAACTGCTGCTCTTCGACGATGGCCGCCCCGGCGTCCTCCGAGGCGATGGCGTGGTGGACATCACCGACGCCGTCCGGCCCGTGACCACCGCACGGGGCCAGGAGGCCATGCAGGCCATCATCGCCAACTTCGACCGCCTCCAGAGCGAGCTTATCCGGTACCAGAGAAACGGCGAGAGGACGCCCCTCGCCGGCGTCAAGCTCCTCCCGCCGCTGCCCCGCCCCGGCAAGATCCTCGCCATGGGCGGCAACTTCAGCGAGTTCGGCCACAGGCCGCCTGCGCCCATGTGGGGCTTCACCAAGTCGTCCGACGCCGTCATCGGCCCCGGCGATACCTGCGTCCTCCCGCCCATTGACGCCAACATCTTCCATCACGAGCCGGAGCTTGTCCTGGTCTTCGGGCGCGCGGGCAAGAGCATCAAAGCGGCCAACGCCATGGACTACGTCTTTGGCTACACCTGCGGCGTAGACGTCTCCGCCCGCATCCCCGCCGTGCCCGGCGCTGCCGGCGGCGGCCCCCGGCGCGACGCCCTGCCCCTTTCGGCCCACAAGTCGCATCCCACCTTTGCCCCCCTGGGGCCCTGGATCGTCACGAAAGACGAGATACCGGACCCGCAGAATGTGCAGGTGCGCCTTTGGGACAACGGCGAGCTGCGCGGCGACTACAACACCTCCGACATCAACCACTCCATCGCCGCGTCCATCGAGTTCGCCACCGGCTTCGAAGGCGTCAGCCCCGGCGACGTCTTCTACCTCGGCACCAACCACCAGGGCCTTGGCGCCATGCAGGACGGCGACGCCATCACCATTGAGATAGACCGCGTCGGCCGCATGTCCTTCACGGTCCGCGACCCCCTCAAGCGACGCTGGGCGCGTGGCGTAGACCAGCTCACCGCCGAGGACGTCCGCACCGGCGCCGGCGGCCCCGGCCGCCGCCAGCGCCCCCTGTAGGTTCACTGGCCCCAAAACGATTTGCCCCTTCCCTTTAGGGAAGGGGTCAGGGGTTAGGTCAACAAAACCCGTAGGGGCGGACCAGCGTGTCCGCCCTCCCTCTCCCCACCTCCCGTCCTGTGTTGGCCCACGCTATCCCAGCGGAGGCAGGCTTTTACGATGCAACTGGTTTGCAGCATAGTGTAGATGATTGTATACTCTAGTTGATGATCCTCATTTTTGACACCGACGCCTTGATAAAGCTTAACCGGGTAGGGATGCTGGAGTTGGTATTGAGAAGGTTTGAGTGCCTTCTTCCAGAGGCTGTCTATAAGGAAGCAGTCCTCGATGCCAAGGGTCATGCGTATGTGGATGCAGAAGAAATAGAGCGTCTCGTCGCCGTAACAGGCGTCAGAATCATGGCTACACCGGCTGCGCCTCAATTGCCGCGAATGGGTATCGGGGAGTCAGCGGCAATGGCTTTGACGCCGGAGCATGTTGGGGATGATGTTGTCATCGTTAGCGACGACAAACGATTCATCTCCCACCTTGCTTCTGAAAGAAGGTTGTTCTTTGACGTTCCGGCCCTTGTGGCGCACATGGCAAGGGAGAGGCTGATCACGTTTGCCCGCGCCAAAGACGTTCTGGCAAGACTGAGGCCATACTCTAGTAAGGCGTCCATTTCCGTTGCGTTGGATGCGTTGGGAGAGGAAGAGAACCCATGAAAAGCAAAGTAACACCCCTGAGAATCCCCGAGAACTTGGACAACCTGGCTCAAATATGCAGCCAGGAGCAGCATACTGATAAGGCAACAGTGCTTCGCCAGTGGCTCTATAAGGGCGCCGAGTTATACGCCGTCAAGCTGGTGGCAGATGGCAGGATTTCGGCTTCCTACGCCGCGCAGCTATTGGACCTGACCATCTACGATGTCTTCCGCATAGCCGAAGAAAACCGTATAGAGCTGGGCCCCACCGAAGAGCAGACCCGTCTTGCCATGGAGTACGCCAAGCGCCTCTCCGCCGGAACGCGCCAGACCACAAAGACCTGAACGCCCCAAGATGTGGGAGACAGTGCGGCATATGCTGATGACCAATTCTTGTCCCTGAGGAGCATGCAGTGAGGCGAAATGACCTCGTACAGCGCTTCGTATCTGACACGCAGCGGTGCGGCGGTAGGCCGTGCATCAATGGAACTCGCATTGAGGTGTCAATCATCCTGGATGCCCCCCGATCCACCGCCTGGGGTTGGCGTCGCCGGTACCGGAGGGGTTTGTGGGACCAGAACGCGGTGGTGGGACGCTGGCGAGGGCGACACGAGTG
>JACQUI010000371.1 GCA_016210395.1 Chloroflexota bacterium
ACGCCCGACCATATGTAGATGTTGTGGCCATCTGCAATGAGCTGCTCAAAGACCTCCTTCACCAGGGGGCGCAGGCTGCCGTCCCAGGAGGAAACCAGTGTGTCGTCCACGTCGAAGAATACGTTCAAATCATCTCCTGAAATGGTTGGAGGTACGCTTTCAGGGGCGAGGTGACGCCCGCCCGGCTCAGCGTTCAACTGCCAGCGCCATGACTCATGGCACCGACGCATTCTACGCGTCCCGCCTGACCGCGCACAATACCACGTTGGTACCAGCAGGCGGCGAAGGCGAGGACGAAGGCATCTGGGCAACCAGGAGTTTGACGGCGAGGGGATTCAGGCATATCATCCCCGCCGGGGTACCGTCGGGAGGCGTAGAGTCGGAGTCTGCTCCTGAAGGAGGTTCTGCGGTGGCTTACGAGACGATCCTCTACGACGTCAAGGACAGGGTGGCAACCATTGTCCTGAACCGTCCCGAGAAGATGAACGCCCTCAGCCGCAAGCTGCAAGACGAGGTGGTGGCCGCTCTCAAGGAGGGGGAAGCTGACCCCCAGGTGCATTGCTTCATCGTCAAGGGGGCTGGGCGCTGTTTCTCGGCCGGCTACGACCTGACGCCGGCGCCCCAGGCGCAGCAGCCGGTGCACGGGGCGCGCCGGCGCAGCATCACCGACGACATCGCTGGGCTGCGCAGCACGGTGGAGCGCTGGTTGACCATTTGGAACCTGCGCAAGCCCGTCGTCGCCCAGATCCACGGCTACTGTCTGGCGGGCGGCAACGATCTGGCAGGGGTCTGCGATATCACCATCGCCGCCGAGGACGCCGTCTTCGGCCATCCCCAGGTGCGCGCCACGGGCCTCAACATGGTGCACACCGAGCCCTTCCTGATGGGCCCCACCCGGGCCAAGTACATGCTCCTGACGGGGTTGAACATCTCCGGGCGGGAGGCGGAGCGCATGGGACTCGTCACCAAGGCCGTGCCCAAGGAGGAGCTGGAGGCCGAGGTGCAGCGCATCGCCGAGGCCATGGCCAAGATCCCCATCCCGCTGCTAGAGGTAAACAAGCACGCCGTCAACCGGGCCTTCGAGATCATGGGGATACGTCAGGCCACCCAGGCGGCCATCGAGTTCGACGCCATCGCTCACTTCGAGGATTCTGTGCGGGATTTCCTGGACATGATCCAGAAAGAGGGGGTGACCAAGTACCTGACCAAGCGAGATGCCCCTTTCCGAGACTACCGGACCGCGGAAAAGAAGCCGCGTTGACGGGGGCTATTGTTCCTATCTTGTGCTAGAATAGCGCGGCTCTTTAAGAGAACACAGTAAGGGGCGTGAAAAGATGTCTACTGAGCGGTGGCCTTGCATCGTGGCCTTGAGGGGATCGAGGCGGCGGAGTCCAAGGTCTGTTTGATAGACGGCATCAAGGGCCAGCTTTCCTACCGCGGCTACGACATCTTCCCTTTGGCGGAGCACTCCACTTTCGAAGAGGCTACGTATCTCCTTTGGCACGGCGAGCTCCCCACCCGGGCCCAGCTGGAGCCTTTCCGTGCTGACCTGTCAGCGGCCCGGCGCCTGTTACCCGAGGTCTCCGCCCTGATTAGCAAGTTCCCTAGGACGGCAGACCCCATGGACGTGCTACGCTCTGCCGTCTCCTGCCTGGGGATGTATGATCCGGACGTTAAGAGCAACGACCGGCAAGCCACCGTGCGCAAGGCCATCCGGCTCACGGCTCAGATCCCCACCGCGGTGGCGGCCTTTCACCGCACGCGCAGGGGGCTAGCCCCCCTGGAGCCCAAGGGCACCCTTTCCCACGCCGCGAACTTCCTGTACCTGCTGAGCGGCGTGGAGCCCGATGAGCTCAGCGCCCACACCTTCGATGTGGCGCTCATCCTGCACGCTGACCACGGGTTCAACGCCTCCACCTTCGCCGCTCGGGTCACCGCCTCCACTCTTGCCGATCTGCATTCGTGCATCACCTCGGCCATCGGCACTTTGAAGGGGCCGTTGCATGGGGGCGCCAACGAGGAGGTGATGAGGGTCCTTCAGGAGGTGGGTTCGGC
>JACQUI010000364.1 GCA_016210395.1 Chloroflexota bacterium
CTCCCCAGCGGCGCCTTTGCTGCGGCTGGCTGGTCAGACATGCAAACACACGGGCCACCCCGGGCACAGCCCGCGCAGCAGTACTCTTTCCCTGCCCACACTGTCGAGGGCCAGGAGAACTCGATGAAGCAGTTAGCGCACTCGTGTCTGCTGGATGGTGTCAGCACGGCAATCACTCCCCTCCGCTGGGCACCTGTTCCCACGCAACCAATAACGCGGATCCATAGACGCTGTTAACGTGCCCAACACTGCTTCGTGCCTAGAAACGTAGCGGTTGCGGCAATCTTTGGTACACCGAGAAACTAAGTATAACAGGGCACTATACGTACGGGTTGATACTGAGGCGGTGGTAAGGGGGACACCACGGTGGCGGAGCTGGCCAGCCGGTTCTGGGTGTGGAGACAGGCCTGCGCTGGTATTCTCCGGCTAGTGAACTTTCGCGCCTAGCAGCAGGGGCGAGTGTGCCTACAGGTCGTGGAGGGCAAGGCAACGAACTTGCCGCGGGAGCGATCGTAGAGCGTCTCGCCCACGGGAGCCTGGTCCCGGCGGAAGGCCGCCGTGGAGTTGGATATCGGCTACGCTACCCTGAAGCGTCTACACCATGCACGTCTCTCAGCGGTCCAGAAGAGAGCGGCACGAGCTCGGGACCTTCGACTACAGAGGATGGGGAAGGAAAGCGGTGAAGCGCGGGTATAGAGCCGGGGCGAAGGCGACGGTTCCCATACCGGAAGTCCCATGCCTTGAGTGCTGCCTGGTGACCCGCTCGCGTAGGATGCCCCGCTCCAGCTGAGCGTGGGCAACCCTAAGGTAGTAGAGGGCGTCCCCAGGGACCGCGCCTAGCCCCCACCCGCCGGTCCTCGCGCGAAGCGCCGCCTCCTTCACGCTTCCGCACAGCGGAGCCTTCCCTAGTTCAGATCCTTATGACGGTATTTAGATCAAGCTAAAACCGCTGCCGGGTCCATCGATGCCGACCCCCTTGCCCTCCTTGATCCAGCCGAACTCCTTCAGGATTGCCTGGCTATAGGTCACCCGGCCGGTCACCTTATCCACAGGCTCGCTGGCTAACAGCAACGCTGCCCGCGCCATCATCTCCGGCGGCTCGCTGCGGGAGCTATCCACGGGCCCCAGCGCGCTGCTGAAGAACGTACGCGCAGGCGTCGGAACCGACTGGGAAGGCGCAAGAGCCGCCACGGTGATGCCGTGCTCGTAGACCTCTTCAGCCAGCCCCTGACTAAAGCGCTCCAGGGCGGCCTTGGTGGAGGCGTATGTTATCTCGTGCAACCCGCGGACGTGCTTGTAAGGGCCGCGGCCGGGCCCGATGGCCCCGGGCGAGGAGATGTTGATGATCGCGCCCCTGCGCCGCGCGATCATATCCGGCAATGAAAGCTTGCTAAGTATGAAGGGCGCGTGGATATTCACAGTGAAGGTGCGGATCCAGCGGCTCACTGGGTAGTCCACGATAGGACGGAATAGGTTCAGGGCGGCGTCGTTGACCAGCACGTCGGCGGGGCCGAAGATGCGCTTGGTCTCCTCCACCAGGCGCTGGCAGCCGGCCTCCTCGGAGATGTCACACTGGACAGCGGCCGCCTGTCCGCCGGCGGCCTTGATCGCGGCGACCGTGGTGTCCAGGGAGCCGGGTAGTTGCTTGTGGTCGCCTTCATGGAGGGTACGCGCGGCGCAGACCACCTTGGCACCCTCCTGGGCGAACAGCTTGGCGATAGCCTCTCCGATACCCCGGCTGGCGCCCGTGACAATGGCTACTCTACCGTCTAGCTTCCCCATCCCTCGCTCCTTCTGTGCCCGTATACCTGGGATCTCGTGCGATAACGTGGCCCGCTGTGAAGGCATGGGCCGGAGCACGTTGGCCTAGGGTTGCCGCTCGACCACTCCAGCATTACACCTTTGAGTGCCTTGGGATGAGTATACGCGACCTTGGAGTTGCCCGTCGAGGCGTTGCGCGCAACCACCGAAACGCCCTTGGCCCGCATGTGCGACACTTCCTCGTCCAGGTTTACAGCGTATGCCAGCCTATAGATGCCTAGAGACTAGGGTATAAGAGCCCTTCTAATCCCCCCTCTTGCATGGTGGTGAACACCCAGACGACGAGACTCGTCGCTAGCCGCTGGCAATGCAATTCACCCACTATTCTGCACGTATATATATTGACGATTGGCGGCTGAGGGCGTATATCAAAGGGTATCCAGTCCACAGTGCAGGAG
>JACQUI010000368.1 GCA_016210395.1 Chloroflexota bacterium
CTCTCGCTCGTAATTGGCTGCATGTCCTACATTATAGCACAGCTACACCTATATTGCACTAGTTATTTAGTCATGCCTCCTTAGGCTGAACAAGCGCAGCAAGCCACACTACAAGAGAAACGCAGGCACGTGGAGTTCCCGGAGCACCTTTGAGACCACACGATACGCCATGAAACAGAAGGGCCGCCCGTATGGGCGGCCTCTTCACGTTCGCTTCGCACGGCACTACCGTACCGTCAGCATACGCTCCAGCGCCACGCGGGCGTAGCGCGCCGTCTCCTGGTCCACCGTGATCTGGTTGACCACGGCGCCCTCCAGCATGCCCTCCAGCACCCAAGCCAGGTAGGCCGGATGGATGCGGTACATGGTGGAGCAGGGGCAGACCACGGGGTCCAGGCAGAAGACGGTCTTGTCCGGGTTCTCCTTGGCGATGCGGTTCACCAGACTAATCTCCGTGCCTATGCCGAAGACGCTGCCCGGCGCGCCCTGGTTGACGGTGCGGATGATGAACTCCGTGGAGCCGTCCATGTCCGCTGCGGCGACGACCTCGCGGGTGCACTCGGGGTGCACCACGACTTTGACGTCCGGGTAGCGCCGCCGGGCCTCTTCGATCTGGGAGACCTTGAAGCGGGTGTGGACGGAGCAGTGGCCCTGCCACAAGATGACGCGCGCATCGCGCATCTGCTGGCGGGTAAGGCCGCCGGAGGGCTTGAATCTGCCCCAGACCACCATCTCCTCCAGGGGGATTCCCAGCTTCACGCCGGTGTTGCGCCCCAGGTGCTGGTCCGGGATGAAGAAGACCTTCCGTCCGCGCTCGAACGCCCAGCGGAAGACGGCCGCCGCGTTGGAGCTGGTGCAGACGATGCCGCCATTCTCGCCGCACAGGGCCTTGATGGCGGCTGTGGAGTTCATGTAGGTGACAGGGATGACGCCTTCGCCCACCGTCTCCGCGATCTCGTCCCACGCGTCAAGGACTTCGTCGGTGGGGGCCATGTCCGCCATGGAGCAGCCAGCGGTGATGTTGGGCAGGATCACCTTCTGGTGCGGCGCGGTAAGGATGTCAGCGGTTTCCGCCATGAAGTGGACGCCGCAGAAGACGATGAACTCCGCGTCCTTTTGGCTCGCGGCGTTCTGGGACAGCAGGAAGGAGTCGCCACGGAAGTCGGCGAACTGTATGATCTCATCCCGCTGGTAGTGATGGCCCAGGATGACCACGCGCGTCCCCAGCCTTGCCTTGGCATCCCGGATGCGGCCTGCCAACTCCTCTGGAGACATGGCCATGTAGCGCTGCGGGAGACGCTGCCAGCGGACGTTGGCCGTGATCTCTTCCACCAGCGGCTTGCTGGTCAGGGGCTCATCGGTGCGACAGAATGCGGAGTGCTCTATCTCCGTGATGGGAAGCACCGGTTCTCTTACAATAACAGCCATTGGAGCACTCCTGCGCGGCCAGACTTAAGACGCATTGCATATAGTATAGGGCGTAAACGTCGGTTGCCTCAACCCGTGGCTGCCTGGCGCCACCCGTATGGGCGCAGCATGCTGCGCCCATACCAGTTTCTTTGTCCCAACTCCGTTACCCCACACAAACGCCTTGCAGCGACCAGGGCGACGTCTTCTCGATCCGCACGCGGACCGTCTGTCCCACGAGATCCCGTCCGTCCTCAAAGAAGACCAGCTTGTCGTTGCGGTTGCGGCCCTTCCATTTCTTTGCGCTGCCGCCGCCGTTCAACAGGTCCAACACCACGTCGGACCCCGAAGCAGCGAGCCGCTTGTTTGTTTGAAGCTCCTCTACCAGCACCTCCACGCTCTGCCCCAGGAGGCGGGCGTTGATGCGGGTGAGGACCTGCTCCTGGAGGGCTTCCACTTCTTCCAGCCGCCGCTTCTTCTCCGCCCAGGGCACGTCGTCTTCCATCTGGCGGGAGGCTATTGTCCCTGGCCGTGTAGAATATGCCGCTACGTGCACCTTGTCAAACTCTACCTCTCGCACAAGGTCGAGGGAGCGTTGGAAGGCGGCCTCTGTCTCTCCTGGGAAGCCCACTATGAGATCAGTGCTCAGGGAAACCCCGGGGACCCGCTCGCGTATGCGCTCCACCAGGCGGAGGTAGTCGTCGCGTGTATAGCCCCGGCGCATCACCTGCAGCACGTCATCGTCGCCTGCCTGGAAGGGCAGGTTGAAGTGCTCGCACACTTTGGGCAGGCTAGCCACGGCGCCAATAATGCGCTGGCTCATGTCGTTGGGATGCGAAGTCAGGAAGCGTACGCGCTGGAGGCCGGCCACGCCATGCACCGCCGTGAGCAGGTCGGCCAGGTCCGGCGCGCCGGGCAGGTCGTGGCCGTAGGAGTCTCCGTTCTGGCCCAGGAGTGTGACCTCTTTGACCCCACGAGCGGCCAGAAGCTCCGCCTCGTGGACGATGTCGGCTAGGGGCCTGCTTACCTCGCGTCCCCGGCGGTACGGGATGATGCAGAAGGTGCAGAATTTGTCGCAGCCGTGGATGATGGGGATGAATGCGGTGACCGAGGCGTTGGGAGGCGTCAGCGCGCCAAGGCAGCCCTCGGCGTCGACGCCCAGCCGGCCGCCCAGCAGCCGGAGCAGCGGCTTGTAGTCCTGGGGGCGCATGAACACGTCCACGTACGGGAAACGGGACTGGAGGGCATCGGTCTTGGGGCCGACCATGCACCCCATGAGAGCAATGACGCGCTCCGGCGTCTTGCTCTTGAGCGGCTTGAGGGAGGTGAGCATCCCTACGACCTTGTCCTCCGCCGCCTGGCGCACGACACAGCTATTCAGGACGATGACGTCGGCATCCTTGGGCGATTCCACCGGCGAAAGGCCAAGCTGAATGAGGGCGCTCTCCAGACGGTCGGAGTCAGCCTTATTCATCTGGCAGCCGATGGTCCAGATGTGGTAGCGACAGAGTGAGGAAGGCACGGATACAGTAGACATGAATCGCGCGTTCAGAAAGTGGGGCCGTCGCTGATGAGGGTTACTGGCTTACCCGTCGCCAGTATGCTCGACTGCCCGTATGTTTGTAGGAAAGTGGCGGAGGGGACGGGATTTGAACCCGTGAGGGAGCTAAACACCCCCTACCCGCTTAGCAGGCGGGCGCACTAGACCACTATGCGACCCCTCCCCGATTATCCTCTAACTATAACAAGCCGCCACTGGGGGTGCAAGAAC
>JACQUI010000362.1 GCA_016210395.1 Chloroflexota bacterium
GTCTGGATTGCCCAGACCCGCAAGATATCCGAGGGCGACAAGATGGCGGGACGCCACGGCAACAAGGGCGTTATCTCCCGCATCATGCCTATTGAGGACATGCCCTACCTGCCCGATGGCACGCCTGTTGATATTATCCTGAACCCCATCGGCGTGCCGTCCCGCATGAACTTGGGGCAGGTGATGGAGACCCACCTGGGCTGGGCGGCCCACACCCTGGGCTTCCGCGCCCTGACACCCGTCTTCGACGGCGCCAGGGACGGCGCAATCCAGGACGCCCTGGCCAGGGCCTGGTTTGTCAAACGGTCCGGCGCCCAGGGCCACCAGGAGACCGGCCCCATTGATGAGGGAAAGCTTGCGGCATGGCTCAAGGAGCGCGGCTACGAAAAGGAAGAGGTATGGGACGAATCAGCCGTCGGGAAAGCCCACGAAGCCTGCTTGCGGATATGGCTCAAGGACGTTGCAGGGGTGGACGCCTCGGCCATGACCTTTGACCAGATGCTGGAGGAGGCCAACAAGCTCTCGGCGACACTGAAGGACGCCCCGCCCACCCTGGGCAAGACGGTCCTGTACGATGGCCGCACGGGCGAGCCCTTCGACCGCCCCGTGACTGTAGGCATCATCTACATGCTGAAGCTGATCCACTTGGTGGAGGACAAGATCCACGCCCGGTCAACCGGCCCATACTCTCTTATCACCCAGCAGCCTCTCGGCGGCAAGGCCCAGTTTGGAGGCCAGCGCTTCGGAGAGATGGAGGTGTGGGCGCTGGAGGCATATAGCGCCGCCCACAACCTGCAGGAAATGCTTACCGTCAAGTCCGACGACACGGTGGGGCGTGTCAAGACCTACGAGTCCATCATCAAGGGCGAAGACATCGTCCAGCCGGGCGTGCCCGAGTCCTTCCACGTGCTCCTCAAAGAGCTGCAGAGCCTGGGCCTTGCCGTGGAGCTGCTTAACGAAGCCGAAGAGAAGGTCATGGTCAGCCCCGACGGAGAGGAAGCGCCCTCTGACCTGGTCAACCCGATTGACCGGCTGCTGGCGGAGCAGCTCCCTTCCCTGGGAGTGTTTCCCGCCACAGCCCCCAGCGAGGCCACCGGCACGGGGGAATCGGGCGAGCAAGGGTAGGGGAGCGGCGGCGGTTGGGATCTCCCAACGCTGCCATTGGGGACGACATCCCGTAGGGGCGCAGCATGCTGCGCCCCTACAAGGCCCATTCGAAGACTCCTGAACTCGTTGCCAGACCCATCGCAACTGCAAACGACATCGGACAGCCAAAGACGCCTAGCCATTCGCGAGGTACCCATGACCCAGAGCACTGAATTTAACGCCATCCGCATCTCCCTGGCCTCGCCGGACCAGGTCCTTCAGTGGTCCTATGGGGAGGTCACCAAGCCGGAGACCATCAACTACCGTACGCTGCGTCCTGAGAAGGACGGCCTGTTCTGCGAGAAGATCTTTGGCCCAACAAAGGACTGGGAATGCTATTGCGGCAAGTACAAGAAGATCCGCTACAAGGGCGTCATTTGCGACCGGTGCGGCGTTGAGGTCACCCGCGCCAAGGTGCGCCGCGAGCGCATGGGGCACATCAAGCTGGCGGCTCCCGTGGCCCATATCTGGTTTGCCAAGGGCACGCCGTCCCGCCTTGGCCTTATGCTGGACCTTTCGCCCCGGAACCTGGAGCGCGTCCTGTACTTCGCCAAGTACATCATCACCTCCGTGGATGAGGACGTGCGGCAGCGGAAAATTGACGAGCTTTTGAGCCAGCGGGACGAAGAGGAGCAGCGCCTCCAGCAGGCCGAAGAGACTGCCATTGCCGAGTTGAAGCAGCGTAACGAGAACCAGCCGGCAAAGGAAGACCAGGACCCTCAGGCCGTCAGCGACGCAGCGGAGCGGGAGCTGCAAGAAGTGCGCAACCGTTTCGGCGGCGCGCTGCGCCGTATTTGGGAAGACATCCAGTCCAAGATTGACGACCTGGAGAGCATCAAGCCCCGCCAGCTCCTCACGGAGAATGAGTACCGGGAGCTGCGGGAGCGCGTCGGCAACGTCTTCAACGCCGCTATGGGCGCTGAGGCCATCCTGGAAATCCTGCAGGGCATCAACCTGGAGGAGCTTCGGGAGTCGTTGAGCAACGAGGTGCGCACCACCACCGGCCAGCGTCGGAAGAAGGCCATCAAGCGGCTGCGCGTCGTAGAAGCTTTCCGAAAGAGCGAGAACAAGGTCAACTGGATGGTGATGACGGTGCTCCCCGTGCTTCCCCCGGAGCTCCGCCCTATGGTCCAGTTGGACGGCGGGCGTTTTGCCACCAGCGACCTGAATGACCTGTACCGCCGCGTCATCAACCGCAACAACCGCCTGAAGCGGCTGCTGGACCTGGGCGCGCCGGATATCATCGTGCGCAACGAAAAGCGAATGTTGCAAGAGGCCGTGGACGCCCTGATTGACAACGGCCGCCACGGGCGCGCCATTTCCGGCTCTCACAACCACAAGCTCAAGTCCCTCTCGGACCTGCTGCGGGGCAAGCAGGGCCGCTTCCGCCAGAACCTGCTGGGCAAGCGCGTGGACTACAGCGGCCGCTCTGTCATCGTTGTCGGCCCTACGCTGCAGATGCACGAATGCGGCCTGCCCAAGCGCATGGCGCTGGAGCTCTTCAAGCCTATTGTCATGAACCGCCAGGTGTTGGCGGGCCTGGCCCACAACATCAAGAGCGCCAAGAGGATCGTGGAGCGGGGACGCCCCGAGGTCTGGGACGTCCTGGAGGACGTTATCAAGGAGCGGCCGGTGCTGCTCAAC
>JACQUI010000376.1 GCA_016210395.1 Chloroflexota bacterium
CCCCCCCCCCCCCCCCCCCCCCCCCCCCCCCCCCCCCCCCCCCCCCGCTTCTCTGTGTTCGCATTCCTCCGAGTTGGACCTATTTTGCGGGAAGGGTCTGGGCGTAGGCCAGCACGTCCATGACGTCCTTCATCGTCCAGCCCCGCGTGCTCACCGCAGGCATGTCTGCGCCGTCAGGCCCGGGCTGGCCATTGAGGGCCTTGTGCGTAAACTCCCACGGGTTGCCGCTGGCAATCGTCCCCACGTATTCCGGCGCGGCGTCAGTGCCGAAGTTGACCTTCTTGCCGTCGTCGCCATGGCAGTTGGAGCACGTGCGGCCGAACCGCTGCTGGCCGTTGCTCAGGTCCATGGCGCCCTTTGGCTTCTTTGTGGCGTAGTCTATGTACAGGGCCTGGTTGATGACGCCGTCTTTCAGGAACGTGACCAGCTCATTGATCTGGGCGTCGGTCATGGAATTGGAAAAATCGTGCCGGTAATCAGCGCCGCCCTTCAGGATGTCCACAAGCTGCTCCCTGGTCAGCGTCTCTACAGCTTTGTAGATGCCGGGAAAGCCGGTGCTGTGGGAGCCGGCGCCATACGCGCCGCCCGCCCCTTTGTAATCCCAGCCGTGGCATTCCTTGCAGCGGTACGTTATTGCGCCCGTGCGGGCGTTGGTGGTCTGGAGCGCCCATAAGGGCTGGTTGCCGGCAGGAGCAGGTGCTCCTATCTCCGCCATCCAGTCATCGTAGAGGCGGCCACCCTTGGCGACCACAGCGGCATCCACGGGCACGGGCGGTGGAATATAGGCGGCCACCGCCTCCTGGATCATGGTCTTTACCTCCTCCGGCGGAACGCCGGGCCCCTGCTCCCCTTGCGTGCCTTGCAATCCCTGGGTTCCCTGCTGGCCCTGCGGCCCCTGCAGTCCCTGGACACCCTGCTCACCCCGGGGGCCCGGCTGGCCCACCGGCCCCATCGGCCCTTGAGTGCCTGCCGGCCCTACGGCCCCCTGGCATGCCGCCAGGCCAAGGGTTGCTACAACGAGCAGCGCTCCAACTCCGAATCGTGTGCGCATGGCTTCCCTCTAGTTCAAATTCAGGAGGTACTTGACGATCTGTTCCATCTCCGCATCGGTAAGCTCTGTCAGATCGTAAGGCTCCATCTCTCGCGGGTACTTCGAGTCAGGGTTGCGAACCCCTTCACGGATGTTCTTCACAACCTCTTCCCTGTCCAGGTCAGCCTTCACTAGCTTCGGCCCCTTTTGCCCGCCTTCTGCCTTTGCGCCGTGACAGATGTCGCACCCCACGTCCACGAAGAGCCGCTGCGCCGCCTGCACTTCTGCAGGACTGAGCGCCTGCTTCGGCGCGGTGGGTGTCGGGCTGGGCGTGGGCGTCGGCGTAGCGCCCGGCACAGGCGTGGCGGTCGGCGTCGGTGTCGGCGCGGGGGTGGGCGTCGCCGTGGGATATGGCGTAGGCGTCGGCTTCGCCGGCACGGGCGTTTCCGTGGGCGCGGGGCCCAGGGACATGATGTAGCTGATCAGGTCCGCCAGCTTCTGGTCTGAAAGCTCCTCCGCGTGGTACGTGGGCATGCCGCCGGTGCCGTCCCGCACCAGCTTGGTGATTTTGCGCTCCGTATCCCCCAGCAGGAAGGGGCCAACGCCCCCTTCAGCGTAGAGGCCGTGGCACGAAGCACAGCCGAGGCCGAAGTACAGGACGTAGCCGGAGGGTGAGTCTCCAACGCGGTGCGTAGGTTTCCACCCCATCGGCGCGCCTGCCTCGCTCTCAACGTACGTGACCGCGGAGCGCGAGTAGCTCCCAGGGACACCCTCTTTGAAGTTGAGGTGCGTATCGTAGGCCTCGTTGGCGCTGGCCCAGGGACGCAACGTGACCACAAATACGAGCATACTTCCGACGGCCAGTACCAGCAGAAACCATCCGCCTGCGACGAAACCCTTGTTCACTGCCTACCCCCTGCCGCCTGGCTTGCCTGGCTGCCCGAGCGGCTGATGAGCCAGAAGAGCACCGTCACCACCAGGTACAGACCCCACACCAGGCTCAGCGCGACCACGACCAAACGGATGTCCGCGCCTGGTATGCGGAAGGGCTGCTCCTGCTGGTACGTTGCGGCGCCGGGAGTGACCGTGATGGCGCTTTCGGCGGACGCGGGCGCGAATACCTCGTTCCCCACGAACCGCGCCGTAATCGTGTGCTCGCCCTCCGACTTGGGCGCGTAGAGGATGTACGCAAGCCCCGCGTTGTCAGTTGTTGCGGTCCCGACATCCACGTTCCCCAGCGTGTTCATGAACTCGGCGTCAATTCTGAAGGTCACTTCCTGGCCGCTGATGGGGTTGCTTGCCGGGTCCATCAGATATGCGGACACGACAATGCGGTCGCCTGTAGCTGTCTCCGGCTCGAAGCCCAGCGCCAGCAGTGGGACGGGCTGGTCCGCGCCGGCCGTTGCCGGGGCCAGAAGGGCCAGCAAAAACAGGAGAGGGATAAGTAGCACGCGCCTCTTCATTGCCGGACGCCTCCTTGGACTGGGCTGACTTCACGGGAAACGTGGGCCTCCTCCGCCTCAGGACTGGCTCCCTCAAGCATTTCCCAGACAGCCATGCTGGGCACAAGCTTCAACATGACCGCGATGATGAGGACGAAGGCCGCAGAGCCTGCCGCCATGAGCGACCACTCGACCCACGTGGGCCCGTAAACAGGCACGCCATAGGGGTTGAGCGGGACGTGCATGCCGCCGATGACGATAACGTACCGCTCCAGGAACATCCCGATGTTCACCAGCACGGCAGCTACGACGATTCCCGTGATGGTCCGCGTGTACGGGACAGCAATGATGACCAGCGGCAGGACCAGCCCGCCCCAGAAGTATGTCCAGAACTGGGGCGCTAGGCTGCCTACGAAGGTCTCCTGCAGGTGGACGGAGATGTGGCCACGCAGCTTGTAGGCATGCACAATGAACTCGTTAGCGTTGAAGAAGAGCATGATGGCCGCAAAGGCCGCCATCAGGAAACCCAGGTTGCGGAAGTGCCGCTCGGTGATGTACTCCTCCAGCTTCTGGGTCTTCCTCAAGATAGCCATCAGGATGATGATGATGCCTGTCCCGGAGAAGACGGCCCCGCCCACGAAGTAGATGCCGAAGAGGGGGCTGTCCCACGGCTCGCGCAGGGTCATGGCGAAGATCCAGGATGTGACCGTGTGCATCATCACAGCCACAGGGATCATGAGTATCATCATCAGGACAAGAGCGTTGTTCAGGAGCCGGTGCTGCCTGGGAGCGCCTGTCCACCCAAGCGAGAACGCCTCAAAGAACCAGCGCCGCAGGCCTCCCGTCCCGGCTTCCAGGCGGTCGCGCACAAAGGCCAGGTCGGGTATGAGCGCGGCGTAGAGGTAGATGAGGCTCCCCACCAGGTACGTGCTCAGGCCGTACACATCCCAGATCAGAGGAGATTCCCACCGGCCATAGAAGATGAGGTAAGGAATGCGCTCCGGGCGGCCAATATCGAAGGTGATGAACACCGCAGCCACAACCAGGGCGGCCACAGTCACCATCTCTGCCGAGCGGGTCACCGGCTTGCGCCAGCCCGCCTGGGTGATGCGCAGGATGGCCGAAACGAAAGTGCCCGCCATACTCGCGCCGATGAAGAAGACGAACAGCGCCACGTACAGGCCCCACGACAGCCTGTCGCGCATGCCCGTCACAATCAGCCCGTCCCTGGCCTGGACGAAGTAGGCGTAGACTCCCCAGGCGATGACCAGGAGGAGCGCGCCGATAAAGAGGAGATACGCCTTCCCCGTGCGACGCAGGGGAGCGAGCGTCCGCTCCTCCAGCCGCCTTTGGAAAGGACTTACGTCCCGGACCGTTTCCATGTCGTGGCTCCCTGAACCTTCTGCTGCCATTTCCACTCGTTCTGCAGCTTGCCCTTCGTTTCCGGCTTGCGGCCTGCCGCTTCACCATGGCCCGGGATATAGTAGACGCGCGGCTCCGTCCCAAGGTCTTCCTTGTACCTGAAGGCGTTGTTCTGATCAATGAACGACGAGAACTGGATGACGTCCTCGCCGTTGGTGGCCAGGTCTTCTTCCAGGTCGCCGTAGTAAATGGCGTGCTGGGGGCAGCCTTGCACACACATGGGAAGGCGGCCCGCCCGCGCCATCTCCGGGCAGAAGTCGCACTTGTACACCACACCCTTTTTCATAGGCTGCTGGTGCTCCGGGCTATACTCTATGAACAGGGATTGCGCTGGAATGGCAGGCTGGCCCCACGTGAAGAACCGGCGCTCGTACGGGCAGGCCGCCATGCACATGCGGCAGCCGATGCACCGCCGCTGGTCAATGAGGACGTGGCCCTCCGGGGTGGACCAGGTGGCGCCCACCGGGCACACATTGACGCACGGGGGGTTCTGGCACTGCATGCACGGCGTGGGCAGGAACTGCGTCCCGCCACCCGGCATCTCATGCTCGTAGACCTCAATCCACTCCATGGGTTCGGGGGTGAAGCGCCCCTCGATGCACGCGGTTGTGCACTTTGGAGGCGTGTTCTGAGACTGGCAGCCGTCGCACCGCCGCAGGTCAATGATCATGCTCCAGCGCCGTAGCCGCTTTGGAGAAGCCTCGCCTTCGGCTCCGTTGGCGGGGGCCTTCCCCATCAGCGCAGGCGCAACCTGCGTCGCCAGCGCCGTGGCCCCGGCTACGCCCATGATCTGGAGCAGCCTGCGGCGGCTCAGGCGCCACTTTTTGCGGTTCTCTTCCTGGCGCACGTCCAGGCTATCGGTACCCATTCCTTAGCTCCTCCCCATGAGACCCATAAGAAAGGGGGATTCTCTCCAATCCCCCGTGCCTTGACTATAGGGGCTGGGGAATAAAACCCGCCTGAACAGGGACAGCACTGCCCTGAAAATTTCCTGAACGAAGGCCGTCTTTGGGAATACTGCGGGGTGCCCGTAGCGGGTTGTGCGGAGATTTCGGAGACACGCCTACGCAGGAGAGTGTGGAAATACGCGCGAAGGAGCACGGGAGGGAAGAAGACAGTACGGGCTGGCCGGGGAGAGCGCCAGGATGTGGTGGGCGGTATTGGGCTCGAACCAATGACCTCTGCGATGTCAACGCAGTGCTCTAACCAACTGAGCTAACCGCCCTCACTGCGAAGTCTGCGCATCGCGCGCAGGTAGGATTCGCCCGGTCCGAGGTTTGGTGAGAGAGAGTCGGGGCGATTGGATTTGAACCAACGACCCCCTGCACCCCATGCAGGTGCGCTACCGGGCTGCGCCACGCCCCGATGACGTTAGCATAGCATCCTCTTGCCGTCGTATCAATGGGCGTTGGCCGAGCGTTGGCCATGGGCCTGCCACGCCAATTGGCGTGACGCCGATGCCGGTCCGGCGCGATTCGCTTTACACGCTACGAAAACTGGGGTAGACTGTGGGCAAAGGGCGGTAGGGGTAGATACCCCTACGCCCTCACTTGTTGTTTGCTGCAAACGCCGAGGGATTTGAGTGGCCCACTATGGTGCGGCGGGAAAACTTCCTCACAGCCGAAGGCCTTGCCAAACTGGAAGCGGAGCTCGACCATTTGCGTAGAGTGCGCCGCCCAGAGGCTGCCCAGCGCATCCAGCGGGCCAAGGAGGCCGGCGGCACCGTGGACAACGCCGACTATGAGGATGCCAAGAACCAACAGGCCTTCGTAGAAGGCCGCATCCGGGAGTTGGAAGAGGCCATCAGGAGCGCCGTCCTCATCCCCGGCGACCGCAAAACCTCGGACAAGATAGAGGTAGGCTCGGTGGTCGTCGTCACCACGCCCCAGGGCAGGACGCAGACCTTCACCATCGTCGGCCGCGCCGAAGCCGATCCCTCCCAGGGCCGCATCTCCAACGAGTCGCCTGTGGGCCGCGCCCTCCTGGGCCGCCGCGCCGGCGAGCAGGCGGAGGTCGAGACCCCTTCCGGCAAGATCAAGCTCTCCATCGTCAAGATTGAGTAACCACCCTCAGCGCCAATCCCCTCTCCCTGGAGGGGAGAGGGCTAGGGTGAGGGTGAGTCTTCATGTCAGACCGAGAATCGGACCTGCTGCGCGCCCGCCAGGAGAAGCTGGAGCGCCTGCGCGCTCGCGGCATAGACCCCTATCCCCCTCACTTCCACCGCACCCACACGAGCCAGCAAGCCATCGAGATCTTCCAGGAGGCGGAGGCCAAAGACGGCGCAGCCGCCCGCACGGGACCCGTCGTAGCCGCAGGCCGCATCACCGCCATGCGCGGCATGGGCAAGGCCAGCTTCCTCGACCTCCGCGACGGCACGGGCCGCCTCCAGGCACACCTGCGCAGCGATATCCTCGGCCCGCAGTACGATCTGGTGGGCGACCTTGACCTGGGCGATTTCCTGGGGGCCAAAGGCCCCTTGTTCAAGACGCGCCGGGGCGAGATCACCCTGGAGGCCACGGAGATCACCGTGCTTTCGAAGGCCATCGCGCCGCCGCCGGAGAAGTGGCACGGCCTGAAGGACGTGGAGGTCCGCTACCGCCAGCGCTACCTGGACCTCATGGCCAACCCGGAGGTGCAGGCCATCTTCCGCAACCGCAGCCGCATCGTGTCGTACATACGCCGCTTCATGGACGGGCGCGGCTTCATAGAGGTGGAGACGCCGGTCATGGTGCACGTCCCCGCCGGAGCCATGGCCCGCCCCTTCGTCACCAAGCACAACGCCCTCGACCGCACCCTGTACCTTCGCATCGCCACAGAGCTCCACCTCAAGCGCCTCATCGTTGGCGGCATGGACCGGGTCTACGAGATCGGCAAGGTCTTCCGGAACGAGGGCATTGACCTGGACCACAACCCAGAGTTCACCACCATGGAGAGCTACGAGGCCTACGCCGACTACAACGACGTAATGCGCATGGTGGAAGAGATGACCGCCGGCGCGGCCCAAGAGGTCCTGGGCGCCGCGACCGTGACCTTCCATGACAACGAGATCAACCTGGCCCCACCCTGGCCACGCCTCTCCCTGGTGGAGGAGCTGCGCAAGGCAGGCGTGGACATCGAACGGCACGACACCAACGACAAGCTGGTGGCCGCCGCCACAGAGCTGGGCGTTTCCATACAGCGCACCGAGAGCCGGGGCAGCATCATTGACAAGCTGGTCGGCGCGCTGATCGAGCCGAAGCTCATCCAGCCAACCTTCCTGGTAGACTACCCGGTGGAGATGTCGCCCCTGGCCAAGGCCAAGCCCGGCGACCCCCGCTACGTGGAGCGGTTCGAGGCGTTTATCGGCGGCATGGAGGTCGCCAACTCCTTCACCGAGCTGAACGACCCCATTGTCCAGCGCCAGCGGTTCGAGGATCAGGAGCGCCTGCGCCGCCAGTTCGGCGACGAGGACTTCGACCGCCTGGACGAGGACTTCCTGGAGTCGCTGGAATACGGGATGCCGCCCACCGGCGGCCTGGGCGTGGGCATAGACCGGCTGGTCATGGTGCTGACGGGCCAGCGGTCCATCCGGGACGTGCTTCTGTTCCCGCAACTGCGAAGCATGTAGGGCCAAGCGCGTCCGGCAGTATTAGCTTGTATCCTCTCATCCGCACTGGAGGATCGTCCAAGACCGTTCAAAACGATGCGCCTTGAGGTCGTCCTCTCGAATCCAATAGTAGAGGCATCCATCGTCACCCCACATCATGCCCGCTGGCTCGAAACTGGGAACCTGCAGCAAGAGCCGCCACTCCTGAGCCCGCTTACGAAAGTGAGGCATCCGCGGGTCACTGTAGGCGGATGCATTGCCGCAGTAGAGACCGGACCGCACCATCTCGCATTCTAGAGTCATGTCGCCCTGAATTTGGTCGGGGTATCCGGCAAGGAGTGCCCTCTTTGCCCAGTCGTCGCCAGATACGCTATCGTGTAGATCAAAATAGGCGTCTCTCTGTTCGTTGCTAAGGTTGAGGTCTTCAACAACAACGCTTTCAGGAGGAGGTATGGTTACTGTCAGTTCAGATGCAAGTCCGCAGGCTCCGAAATATGCCTCATCTGCCAGATCTCGAGGTCGCTCGACGACCTTTGCTGTACCTGGATTTGGCACGTGGATAACGGCAAAGCCGCCCGCGTGCTTTGGATCGTACCCCCACTGGCTTCGCTCAATATCGTAGAAGAACAGTAGCAGTCCCTCCCGAGGGAATCCTTGAGCAGCTGCAGTTCGTGGCTGGGAACCAAGGTCTACCTGAGCAATGAAAGCCATGCTCCGACCGTCTCGTTGAGGCCAGGGTAGGGAAGGCGGCAGCCATGGGAGACCGCCGACCCTAGACCCGAAAGAGCCGTTGCTGCCAGACCCCTGCGGTTTCAGCAAAACCGCTTCACGCGCAAGCCTCCGAACCGCTTCAATGTCCTCAAACCCTGCTACTCGCGCATTTAGGCGTCATGACGAAATAAGTGGATCAGTTGTGAGTCTTTGTCGAGGTAGGATTGTGTAGTTCCATTCGCCATGGAAGGTGTCTCGTTTGAGATAGACTTCACTCAGTTGGTCGTTGGAG
>JACQUI010000387.1 GCA_016210395.1 Chloroflexota bacterium
CGCGGGGTCAGGCAGCGGCGGTTGCGGGGGACGCGGCACGGGGGGTGGCGGGGGCGGAGGCGCGGGCAGCACAACACCAGAGCCGAAGGCAGTCCCAACCGCCACACCGGCAGGCGGCTCGGCCGGCGCAAGCGCAAGCGCCTCCATCTCAGGGGCGATCAAGGCCGTCAACGTCGTGAACGGCACGGTGACCATCGCAGTCCAGGGCGGCGCGGACGTGGTGCTGAACGCCACTTCCAGCAGCAAGCTCTCCCTTCCGCTGGCGCGGCTCACCGCCCAGGTTGGCTCGCAGGTCAGGGTGTCCTATGACGCCAAGACCATGGCCATCATCTCCCTCAGCGTCGCCGTCGAAGGATGATGACTGCTGACTATGTCACCGACGTAGGGGCACGATATCGTGCCCCTACGTTTGGCTGCCTTACGAGACGCGTCAGCCCGTAGGGGCGGGTTCAAACCCGCCCCTACATTTCGTTTGTGCCGGCCTTCGTTGCATCAATAACATCGGGGTGGTCTTGCGGATTTCGTTGACCGCACATCCCTTTCCTTCCAACGGCATGGTATACTCCGTTGAAAGGTTTTGCCATGTCGCAGGTTGAAGTACACGTACCCGCCACCACCGCCAACCTCGGGCCAGGCTTTGATTGCCTGGGCATGGCGTTGGACATCTGGAACACCTTCTCCTTTGAACCAGCCGACGTCCCCTCCGTGTCCATCAACGGCGAAGGCGCCGCCGGCCGCCTCCGGGCCGATAGGTCCAACCTGGTCTGCCGCTCAGCGGAGCGCTACTTCCAGGAAATCGGCAGGCCGGCGCCTCCCCTGGCCGTCGGCTGCTGGAACCGCGTACCCCTTGCCCGGGGCATGGGCAGCAGCTCCTCCGCCATCGTCGGCGGCCTCCTGGGGGCCGGCGCCATCGCAGGCAACGGCCGGCAGCCGGACATGGAGCTGGTCTGGAAGCTGGCCGTAGAGATTGAAGGCCACCCCGACAATGTCACCCCTGCCCTCTTCGGCGGATGCCAGATCGTGGTAAGGGACAGCGGCAAGCTCGTGCGGGCAAGCGTCCCCATTCCGCCCGACATGCGCGCCGTGCTCTTCATCCCGGATGCGCCTATGCCCACCGCCCAGGCCCGTGGCGTCCTGCCCCCCCAGGTGAGCCGCGAAGACGCCGTGTATAATATCGGGCGGGTTGCCTTGCTGGTGAACGCCCTTGCCACCGGCAAGCTGGAGGACATAAAGGTCGCCACCCAGGACAGGCTCCACCAGCCCGTGCGGCAGCAGCTCATGCCGGCAATGCGGCTCCTGTTCCGGGCGGCCCTGGACGGCGGCGCACTGGGTGTCTTCCTATCCGGCGCGGGCTCGTCTGTGCTGGCATTGACCAGGGGCCGCGAGCTGACGGTCGCCTACGAAATGCGTGACATGGCGGAGAAGGCCCAACTGCCCGGAGACGTGAAGATCACCGTCCCTTCTCTCAAAGGGGCGTACATTGCTGTTGGAGAGTAGCGGAGTCATGGCTATCATCGTGCAGAAATACGGCGGCAGCTCCGTCGCCGACGCGGACCGCATCAAAAACGTGGCCGGACGCATCGGCCGCACGCAGGAAAGGGGCGACCAGGTAGTGGCCGTCGTCTCCGCGATGGGAGACACCACCGACCACCTCATTGAGCTTGCGCACAAGATTTCGGCAGCGCCCGCCCCCAGAGAGATGGACCTGCTGCTCTCGACCGGCGAGCTGGTCTCCTGCGCCCTGGTCGCCATGGCCCTCCAGCAGGGTGGGCGTCCAGCGGTGAGCCTCAGCGGCGGGCAGGCCGGCATCAGGACCGATGCCGCGCATACCCGGGCGCGCATCTCCGGCCTCGACCCCGGACGCATCCACCGGGAGCTTGACCAGGGCAACATCGTCATCGTGGCCGGCTTCCAGGGCGTCACCGACGGGGCCGACGTGACGACGCTGGGCCGAGGCGCCTCGGACCTGACGGCGGTTGCCCTGGCCATTGGCCTGAAGGCCCAGCGCTGCGAGATCTACACAGACGTCGAAGGCATCTACACGGCTGATCCCCGCCTTGTGCCCCAGGCGCGCAAGCTCAAGGAGATCGGCTTCGAAGAAATGCTGGAGCTGGCAAACTACGGAGCCAAGATGCAGCCCCGGTCCATTGAGCTTGCCGCCGCCTACAACATGCCGGTGCTGGTGTGTTCGAGCTTCGTCGAAGCTCCCGGCACCCTGATTCACGGAGGAACGGCCATGGAGAACCGCAACAAGGTCGCAGGCGTTGCCGCAGACCGCAACGTAGCCAAGATCACCGTCCTGGGCGTTCCAGACAGGCCCGGCATCGCCGCCTCCCTCTTCGAGCCTTTGGCAAAGGTGGGCGTCAGCGTGGACACCATTGTCCAAAACTCCAGCGTCGAGCGGCTGACCGACCTGACCTTCACCGTGACCCGGACCGATGCGAAGCGGGCTCTGGAAGTGGTGGAGCCTGTGGCGAAAAGCATCGGGGCAAAGGGATGCGTCAGCGCCCAGGACCTGGCCAAGGTCAGCGTCGTGGGCACGGGCATGCAGAACGCCCCCGGCTATGCCGCCGCCATGTTCCGCGCCCTCTATGAGGCAGGCATCAACATCGAGATGATAACGACATCGGAGATCCGCATCACCTGCATCGTCAACGAGGCCAAGGTGCCGGAGGCGGTGCGGGCGCTGCACACTGCCTTCCAGCTCGACAAAGAGTAGCGCCGGCCTACGCGTGGCCACTCCCTTCCTGTCCATCGTCATACCCGCCTACAACGAAGAGGCGCGCATACTTCCTACCCTCCAGCAAGTTACCGGCTATCTGGAGACCCAGCCATACACCTGGGAAGTGATTGTCGCCAACGACGGCAGCGCCGATGCCACCCCACGTCTGGCGGCGGAGTTCGCTGGAGCGCATCCCCAGGTCATCCTCCTGGACCTGCCCCACAGGGGAAAAGGCGGCGCCGTCCGCGACGGCATGTTGAAAGCCTCCGGCCAGCGCCGGTTCCTGTGCGACGCCGACCTGTCCATGCCCATCGAGCAGCTTGAGCGGTTCCTCACGCCGGAGATGCTGGAGCACGACATTGTTATCGGCTCGCGCGAGGCTCCCGGCGCACGCCGCTTCAACGAGCCGGCACGCCGCCACATCATGGGCCGCGCCTTCAACCTCATGGCCCGCCTCTTCGCCGTCCGGGGCATCCGGGACACCCAGTGCGGGTTCAAGTGCTTTGCAGCCGAGGCGGCGCAGGCGCTGTTTCCCCTGCAACGCGCCAACGGCTTCGGTTTCGACATCGAATTGCTGTTTCTTGCCCAACGCTTCGGAATGCGCCTGGTAGAGGCGCCAATAGATTGGTATTATATGACGCACAGCAAAGTCCGCCCCCTGCGAGACTCCGTGGCGATGGCC
>JACQUI010000365.1 GCA_016210395.1 Chloroflexota bacterium
ATCGAGTTTTTCCGATGCGCCGCGCCTCTGTTATATTCGCAACCGGCGGAATCGTCAAGATGTTGTCTGGCTACATCCCAGATACGGCTAGATACGAAATCCTCGGAAGTTCGGTCTAGGTCCCCTGACAGCAGCGAAGCTTCAAAGCAGGCGATGAGGCGCTCATGGAAACGCAAATCGCAGAGGTAGCGGGCAGAAGCCAACCCGCCCGCAGGATCGCGGGCAGGGCGCTGCTGAGCGTCCGCAGCTTTGTCCGCAGGAAACCGCTGGGGGCTATGGGCTTGCTGATCGTTCTCGTGGCGGGATTCGCAGCGGTCTTTGGAAACCTGGTGGCCCCCATGGACCCCTACGCCATCCGCGTGGAGCACACGCTGCAGTCCCCCAGCAGGTCATTCTTGCTGGGCACCGACGACCTTGGCCGCGACATCTTCAGCAGAATGGTGATCGGGGCGCGCGTGTCCCTGTTTGTGGGCTTTGCGACAATGCTTCTTGCCGCCACGACGGGCCTGGTGGTCGGCGTTTCCAGCGCCTACCTGGGCGGGAAGTTTGACCTGATCGTCCAGCGTTTCGTAGACGGCCTGTCCGCAATCCCGGCGCTGGTGCTTGCCCTGGCGCTGGTGGCCGCACTCCAGTCCTCCGTATTCAACGTGGTCCTGGCCATCGCCATCGTCCAGGTGCCGAGGTTTACGCGTGTTATCCGCTCCGCCGCCATGGCCGTCAGGGAAAACGCGTACATTGAGGCCGCAAAGGCCATCGGCTGTACCTCGCCCCGGATCATGATGCGCCACGTGGCGCCCAACATCTTCGCCCCCCTCATCATCGTGGCGACCGCTTCCATTGGGGCAACGATTATCACCGAGTCCACGTTAAGCTTCCTGGGCGTTGGCGTCCCCATCCGTACCATTTCCTGGGGGGCCATGCTCAGCGGCGACACACAGAAGTTCTTCACCACAGCGCCGTGGATGGCCTTGGGGCCGGGCCTGGCGCTGACGCTCACGGTATTCGGCATCAACGTTTTTGGCGACGCGCTCCGCGACGTGCTGGACCCTAGGCTGCGGGGGCGGTAAGCCTCCTGGCTAGCCGCTGTAGCTGATGAGACAGCCGGCGATTAGGTTGAGAGGGACGACTAGATCGGCGTGGCCGGCGCAGACGACGCTTCTGGGCATGCCGTAGACGATGCAGGTCTCTTCAGCCTCGGCGATAACAAAGCCGCCCGCCTGCTTGACCAGCCCCGCGCCCCTCGTGCCGTCTGCCCCCATGCCCGTGAGCACCACGCCCACCGTATGCGCTCCGTCGAACCTGGCTGCCGACTCCATCGTGACGTCTATGGAGGGCCGCACGCCGCACTGCGGCGCCTCCTGGTTGAGCCTGATGCAGCCCGAAGCGGAGATGGTGACATGGTAGTCGCCCGGCGCTATGAACACTTGCCCGGCGGAAAGCGGCTCTCCATCCTCAGCTTCTTTGACTCTGATGCGTGATTCAGTGTCCAAACGCTGGGCCATGCTCTTAGTGAACCCGGGGGGCATGTGCTGGACAACCAGCACGGGGAAGGAGAGGTCGTTGGGCAGGGCTGGAATGAGGGCTTGAAGCGCTTTTGGCCCGCCCGTAGAGCACCCGATGACCGCCAGCCTGACGTGAGAGGAAGGCGCTCCGTGTGGGGGTGGAGGAGCGATAGCCCTGTGACGTGGCACGCTAAGGCGGGACGTGTCCAGCGCCGCGGCCATGTGCACCTTTGCCCGCAGCTCCGCGGGAAACGACGGTGTTTCTGTTGCGGCAGCCCTGGACGGCTTGCAGAGGAAGTCAACTGCGCCTACCTCCAGGGCCCTGATGGTCGCATCCGACCCTTCGCTGGTGAGGGAGCTGAACATGAGCACCGGCGTTGGGCACTCGGCCATGATGCGTCCAAGGGCGGTCAGCCCGTCCATGCGCGGCATCTCAATGTCCAGCATGACTACATCCGGCCGCAGCGTCTTGACCTTCTCAATGGCATCCAGGCCGTCGCGCGCGGTTCCGACGACCTCCACGGCGGAGTCGTCCTGGAAGTGGCGGGTAATGGTGACCCTGGCAAAGGCCGAATCATCTACGACCAGGAGCTTGATCTTGCTACGCATAGTCGAGCCCCCTGGGTCAGTTCATCAGCTTGTTTACGGCGGCCAGCACCCGGCCCGAGTCGAAGGGCTTGACCACGAAATCCTTTGCCCCCGCTTTGATGGCCTCCATCACCATAGCCTGTTGCCCCATGGCGGTTACCATGACCACCTTGACCGACGGGTCAATGGAGATGAGCTTCCGTACGGCTGCAATGCCATCCATCTCGGGCATGGTGATGTCCATGAGCACGACATCGAAGGGGCTCTGCTGGTACAGCGCCACCGCCTCGGCCCCTGTTGTCGCCTCAGACACCTCAAAGCCGTTCTCGACGAGGAGCTTCTTACACCGCATTCGCATGAATACGGCGTCGTCTACAACCAGCACTTTCTTCATAGCTCACCCTCCATGGCGCTGTTTGGCTACAGCTCCAACAGGCTCTTGCCGGCGGAAAGCACCATCACTGCCCCGGTAGCGACGACCAGCTTTACGGTGCGTCCGTGGTGTCCGCCAACGTCTTTGCCGATAAGTTTGATACCTTGCATCTCCAGGGCGCGTTGTACAGCAAGGACGTTCTCCTCGCCCGTATTGAACCGGTTGCTGAAGCCCGGCGCGGTTATCAAGCTCGCCCCGCCGCTGATCTTGGCTGTCAGGCTGAGCTTTCGCGCGCCCATGCTGCACATCTCTTCGATCAACCGTGGCACTCCTGTATCGGCGTACTTGGCGTCTTTGCTCTCTCTTCCCGCAGACCCTCTTGCCACAGGCAGGACCACGTGGGCCAAGCCTGCCATCCGCTGTTTGGAGTCGTAGAGGCAAACGCTGACGCATGATCCGAGTCCGATGCACATCAGTATCGTAGACGTGTCCCTGCTGATGCGGTACTCGCCGAGACCGATGACCTCTGCTTTCACATCATTCGTCATGGCTGCTCTATCAGGCCCGGGTCTAGCCGGGGCTCAGTACGCCTTCCGTCGGGACGACCAGGAGGTGGCCAGCCACGCTGCGTTCGTTGGCCTGGAAAGAGAGGTCCAGGAGATAGAGCTTGTCCAGGCTCTGCATCGTCTGGGCGATGACCACGTCCATGATTGCCCCTGCCATGTCTCGAATAGGGGCCGGCGGCGACGGTTGAACGGCGGCCCCGATGGTGTTGGCGAGCTCGTTAAGGAAGAAGCTACCCGCAATGTTGCCCATCTCCCCCATCACTGAAGCCTCCATTTCACCCATCAGAACAGTAGTGCCTGGGGGTTGCCCCATTGCCAGGTCCACCATTTGACGGGCTACCTCCTCGGTGAAGGAGAGCAGAATGTGCCCCCGGGCCGCACCGTCGTAGGATAGGTAGACGCCCACGATGGTCTCTTCCGGGTTGCCCAGAAGGGTCCGCGCGTCTGCCATGACGACTTCACGGCACTCCAGTTGGGACACGTGGATCTCTGTGTTGGTCATCTGGGAAATGCCGGACAGCGCGTTCAGGGTTGCCATACGCGCAAGGTTGGACCACGGAGCTTTGGATGCTGCGACACCTAAGTCTTCCACGCCTCTGCTCCTTCCCGGGGGTCTCTGCCGCTTCCGTTTCCCAAACTCTCTTAACCGGCTTCAGACCCTCCGTTAGAGGATCCCAGCGCCGCGCTGATGATGGTAGGAACGTCCAGGATGAGCGCGACGCTTCCGTTGCCCATGATGGTTGCGCCTGAGAATGCCCGCACCATCGAGAGGTACTGGCCCATGGGCTTGACCACCACTTCTTGTGGTTCCAGCAGATCGTCAACACCTACGGCCGCAGTCCTTCCTCCTGACCTGAGCAACACGATGTAGTTGCCGGACCGGGCGGCGCATGCCGCGCCTTCGGTGAGGGCGTCAATGCTTCTGAGCGGGATGATGCTGTCCCGGAATCTGACCGTCTCGCGGCCCATGACCATGCAGATGTTGGCGTCCTTACGCTTCATCGTCTCGACAACCGAGAGAATCGGGACGACATAGGTCGCCGCGTTGGATGACACCAGGAAACCCTGGATGATCGCAAGGGTGAGGGGCAGCTTGAGAGTGAAGGTCGTCCCTTTGCCGAGCCAGCTCTGTATGTCTACGGAGCCGCCGATGGCCTCAAGGTTGGTCTTGACGATGTCCATGCCCACGCCGCGCCCGGACACTTCAGTGACCTTCTCCTTGGTGGTGAGCCCGGATAGGAACATGAGGTGAGTGGCCTCTTCATCGCTCATGGCGGCGGCGGCTTCCTGAGTAATCAGTCCTTTTCGTAGCGCGGCCTGCTTCAGTTTCTCCACGTTGATGCCGCGGCCGTCGTCCGATATCTTGACCAGGATGCTCTCCTGCTCCTGGCTGGCCACCAGGCTGATGATTCCTGCAGGAGGCTTCCCCGCCGCCCGCCGTTCCTCGGGCGTCTCAAGGCCGTGGTCCACCGCGTTCCTGAGGATGTGCAGCAGGGGATCGCGCAGCCGTTCGATGACGGCCCGGTCCAACTCAGTCTCCTTCCCTTCGATCCGTATCTCTGCCTGTTTGCCCTCCTGGCGGGAGATGTCCCGAACGATGCGTGGAAGGCTGTTGAAGACCGTGCTGATGGGCAGCATGCGGACCTTCATGATGCCGTAGTGGAGCTCGTCCACCACTTTGTAGATGTTCAGGGAAGCGTTGTTGAGCGCCCGGGCTTCTTCCGTGTCGCCGTACCGGGCGCGTATGTCGCGATGCACCTGGTTGACGCGGGAGCGTTCGATGACCAGCTCGCTGACCAGGTCCATGAACTTGTCCAGCATGGCGACTTCTATCTTGATGGTCTGAGCGCCCTTGCCGTTGCTGGATGGTTCCGCCTTCTGCTCAGCGGCATGGGCAGGCGGCGACGGCTCCTCCTCACGGGCAGGGAGGCTGCCGTTTGCCTGGGCATACGGTTCGACCTTCACCTGAAGCACGTCCTGGAGGTCCGAGAGGGCGGCGCGGACCTCTCGTTCTTCGGCGTTGGAGGTCACCACCATCTCCAGGTCAGTGCCCACCTTCTCAGCTTCTATCTCCTTGACAGAAGGACGGGACCAGGGCACGGATCCCAGCCCTGAGGCTTCGTGGACTGCCTGGAACATGCGGACGGCTGCCCACGGGCTTTGCGGGTCTACTGAGATGGTGACCTTCCAGCAAAGCTCGCCGCGTTCCGCGGCGGCCTTCAGGCCGGCTTCGAGGCCGGCATCCGGCGCGGCAGAAGTGGCCGTCGCGTGGACGCCGTTGCCGGAAGGATTGGCTGTCCCTGCCGCCTCTAGCGAAGCAACCACCTCGCTCACGGCCACGTCGCTTTCCGTTCCGCTGGTCAGTTCCTCTTTCAGCGTCCGGATGGCATCTATGGCCCGAAGGAGGGCGTCTATGATTTCAGGGGCGCAGGGAATCTCGCCCTTCCTGAGCTTGTCCAGCAGCGTTTCCATGGCATGGGCAACGTCCGCAAGGCGGGCGTGCCCCAGCATGGCGGAGGAACCCTTCAAGGTGTGTGCGGCGCGAAAGATCTCCTGGATCAGCTCCGCGTTAGCGCTGTCCTTCTCTAGGGCAACGATGTCCTCATCCAGCGTCTGGATCTGTTCATCGGCCTCCAGCAGAAAGACCTGGAGCTCTTCAGTTGTGATGTCCGGCGAGATCAACATGTGAGTCCGCCCTTGGGCTACCGGTTGGGTTCTCTGCGATTGTGCTAGTACCTGCTGCATCAGGTCGTGCAATCGTTATTACCGTTCGCCCTGACCTTGTCGAAGGGCATCTCCTCGTGGTTCGACAAGCTCACCACGAACGGAATTGGTAATGCCTTGTTTCGCAACCAGGCGCTAGGCCGTCCTTGCGTACGCGGCCTCTCCCTGCAGGTCCAGGGACGCCAGCTTCCTGCTCTGCGCATCCCGCAGGTCGTTCATGAAGCTGCTCACACTGCCATGTGACAGGAGCTTGTCTATATCGAGCATCACGATGAGCCGGTCTTTCAGCTTGCCGATGCCCATGATGCAGTGAGTGGACTCGCTGGCGATGGCGCTGGACACCTCTTCCACGGCGTCGTCGGCGATGCCCAAGACCTCCGTTACGGCGTCCACGATGACGCCCACCTCCTGTCCCTGGCTCTTCACCACGACGATGCGTGTGGTGTTCGTCCTTTCAGCCGGCGCAAAGCCGAACCGCTTCCTCAGGTCCACCATGGGGATGATCTTGCCGCGCAGGTTGATGACGCCCTCCACATAGTCAGGCGCGCCGGGGACGCGGGTAATGGCCTGCATCCGTATGATCTCCCGTATGGCGCTCACGGTAATGCCGAAGGACTCTCCCTCCAGCGTGAAGACCGCAAGCTGGTGCTCCCTGGTAGTCTCCTTCTGCTGGTTCATTGCCGTGCCCTCCTGCAGTTTGTTCTCGGGATCCCTTTTCGCCTGCCGTCAGCAGATGCCTCGTTTCCCATGCACCCGCCCTGATGCGCGGGGGGATACCCCAGCAGCCCCCCGGCGAGGACACCAGTCCCCGGAACGGGGCAGCGGGTCGCGCCGCCCCTTGATTTCGTCTATGAGTGGCGGTTACACCTTGAAGGCGCCGACCATCTCGCGCAGGGAGCCGGCGGTCTTGGAGAGCGACTCGACAGAGGCGACCACCTGCTGCACCTGGGCGCTCATCTCCTCGGCTGAGGCGGATACCTGCTGGCTGGCGGCACTGTTCTCTTCCGAGACGCTGGCCACAACCTCCAGGGACTTGCTCACCTCGGAGCTGCTGGCGCCCGCCTCTTCGGCCGAAGCCACGTTCTGTTCTACCACCTTGCTAACGCCCTCGATGGCTTTGACCATCTCCGCAGAAGACGCGGTCACTTCCTCGGCTGCGGCAGAGATCTGCTCGACTTCGCGGCCAACCTCTTCCGCCTTCAGGAGGATTTGTTCCAGCGCCTTCCCCGTTTCCTCGGCGAGCTTGATGCCGTTGTCCACATCCTGCGCGCCGGCCTGCATTGCCCGTACCGACTCTGCCGCTGCCTTCTGTATCTCCTCAACGGTGCTCTCGATCTCCTTGGTGGAGACGGCAACGCGCTCGGCCAGCTTGCGGACCTCTTCGGCAACCACGGCGAAGCCCTTGCCGTGCTCGCCGGCGCGGGCGGCCTCGATGGTGGCGTTGAGCGCCAGGAGGTTCGTTTGAGAGGCGATGTCGTCAATCACGGCCACGATTTTGCCGATCTCGGCGGCGCGGCCGTTCATGCCGTTGATGGTCTTGCTCACGGTCTCGGCGCCGGCCTTGACCTGTCCCATGCCGGCGATGGTCTTCCTGGCGCGGTCCGCGCCGTGTTGCGAAAGCTCTGCAGACTCCTGTGCGCGCTGCGACGCCTTCTGAGCAGACGTGGCAACCTGCGCGATAGAGGTAGAGACTTGCCCCACCATGTCCGAAGCCTGCTGCACCAGGGAAGCCTGCTCCTGTGCGCCTTTGGCGACTTCCATGGAGGCCTGGCTCAGTTGCTCGATTCCCTGCGTGACCGACTGGAGGCTCCTGGCCTGCTCGTCGGCGCCTTTGGCTACTTGCTGGGCGGAGGCGGCGATCTCGCCCGTCGCCTTGCCGGCCTCCTGGGCTGCCTGGTTGAGCTGCTGAGAGGCCCCCGCAAGGTTGCCGGCAGCCGCGTTAAGCTGCTCCACCGTCTTACAAAGGTTCGCCGTCATGGAGGCGAAGGCGGTGCCAAGCGTGTCCTTTTCTCCTTTGGGCTTTACGTCCACCTTGAGGTCGCCGCCCGCGATACGATTGGCAGCCCCTGCCATCTCTTGCAGATAAGACTGCATCTCGCTGTAGGACCTGGCCATGCGCCCGAGCTCATCGGATGACTTGACTTCCACCTTCCGGCTCAGATCGCCAACCGCGATGCTGTCCAGCCCAGCGGCCACGGCCCTTACGCCCGTAGAGATGTTCTTGGATGCGACGATGGCCAGGCCGGCGGCGATGGCCACGCCGATGAACGTCAGGACCGTCGTGACGAGGATGACGTTCCACCTGGTGCTGTTCGCCGCGTCCATAGCGCTTTCCTGGGCAGCCACTGCGGCGCTCTTCAGCTCGTCGAGCCGTGCGAAGAGCACCTTGCCATGAGCATCCTCATCCTTCATGAGGTTACTCCCGGCCTCAATGTCGCCCTTCATGTACGCTGCGACCATGGCTTCCATGAGCTTTTCCCACTGGTCATGCGTGGCCAGGAAGGTGTCCAACATAGTTGCTTCTGAGGAGGTCAGTTGCGGACGCAGGTCCCGCGCCGCTGCGGCTATCTTCTGCCCACGCTCGTGGGCCTCCACTAGGCCGTAGTCCGTCCGCGTGACGGCGGCATGGTGGAACCATTGCCCCTCATCTGCGGCGAGCGTGGCCATCTCCATCACGGGGCTGGTCTTCTCGGCCTCCTCCATGATCCGCGCCGCGCCGTCGTGGATCCTGTTGAAGCCGAGGTAGGCGACGCCGAAGCCTGCCAGCAGCATAGCCACGATAGCCGCAAAAGAAGCGATGAGTTTGACGCCGATGCTGAGCTTCATTGTTGTTCCTCCCTGGGAATTGCCGCTTTGCCCCGGCATTCCCTGGCCGCCTTTTGGGGCGGGCCTTTGCCTTCTTTAGCCTTGCTTGGGGTACCAGCCCCACCAGTAGGTCTCGCCACAGTTAGTGCACTTGACCTGCGTCGCTACATTGCCCGATGTCCCGCAAGCGCCGCAGGAAAAGCTCTTTTGCAGGCCGTTGCCTGGCGTTGCCTGGAGGTCGCCGGAGAGCTGGTCCACCCTGCCGGCGAGCTGCCAGATTTGCTCCGCAAGCTTTTGCATCGCCTGGTAGAGCTGTTGCACGGCGTCGCCGGGGACGGACGCCCCACCTTGGCCATCGCGCGCCGCCCGCTCCAGGGCTTCCACGCGTTGGGCGAGGCCGGTCACCGTAGAGAGCATGTCGGTGGCAGGAGCGGCGGGTCTGGCAACTTCGGCGACTCTTGCCGTAGCCGCCCCTGGAGGAGCCTGCCGCGGCGCTGCCGTTGAGAGCATCCGGTCTATTTCTTCCTGCGAGAGGACCATTCCGTCTGACATGAGCGCCCCTCCATTCCCTTCCTAATATCCGATGACCTGGGCAATGAGCCTGTCCTGGTATTCCTCGCTTGAGAGGTCCATCTGATAAGGGAAGCAGAGGGGGTTCATGGCGGCATCGTATATGACGCGCACGACCGGCCTCGCCACGTGTCCTTCGTTGCTGCCGGCGACAATCCCAACCTCTCCCGTGTTGAGCTTGACCAGAATGCCGGTTGGGTACATTGGAATCTGCCGGGAGAAGACCTGCACCAGCTTGGGGTCGAACAGCTCGCCCCCGTAGGCCATAACGAACTCCGCTGCCTCGTGAGGCATCAAGGCAGGGTGGTGCGGCCGGACCGACACCAGCCTGTAGTAGGCATCGGCCAGCGCAATGATTCTTGCCGCTGGACAGATGCCCTCGCCGCGCAGACCCTGCGGGTAGCCTGTCCCGTTCCATCGCTCGTGATGCTGCAGCACGGCCTCGACGACCTCGGAAGCGGGGTTTCGGATCTTGGTGAGCAACGCCGCGCCGTAGGCGGGGTGCAACTGCGCCTCTTCTGGGTCCTCAGCAATGGTTTCCAGTCCATCCTTTTCGCCTTCGTCCCCGCCGGAATCTTCAGAGGCATCAAGGGAGAGGGCCATGTACCCGATGTCCATAAGAAGGGCCGCGACAGCCAGGCTCCCGAGATGCTCAACGCGCCAGCCGGTCTTCATACCAATCAGGAGCGACATTTCGGCCACCCTGGCCGGGCGCACGTGCAGGTACTCGTCGTCTGAGGTGCAACCAGACATGCTGACCTCGCCGATGCTGTCCGGGAACATCTCTGCCGCCATGGCTTCGGCGCATATCTCAACCTGGCGAAGGAGGACTGCCAGCGTTTCTCGCGACTCGCGGCCTCCAGCCAGCGCCTGGCGCAGCGCCACGGCAGCCTGGGCGACCAGCTCCAGCGGGATGAGGGGTTCGACGACCAGGCTGGCCGTGCGAGGGTCCTCGACGAGGATCTCCCGCACACCGTGGACGGCCAGGGTCATGGGGCCGTCTTCCGGGATCTCCGTCCCTGCCTCAAAGAGGAGGTACCCATAGCTGTCATACACGGGGCGCCCCAGTACCAGTCCGGGCCTGGCGAATCTTGCAGACAGTCGGTACATTGCATACCTCCCGTCACACTCATGCGGCGTTGCTGGACCGCTTCCTATAGATGGAACCATTGAGCCGGGTGAAATCGCCGGAAGAGCTTGCCATAAGGCTCTCGCAGCCGCCCAAGAACAGCACGCCATCCTCTCTAAGAGAGCGGCAGAACCTGCGCATGAGCTGTGTCTTGGCCTCATCTGTGAAGTAGATGACCACGTTGCGGCAAAGGATGAGGTCCAAGTCAGTTTCAAAGGGGTCTCTCAGCAGATTTTGCTGAGCAAAGCGCACCATTTCCCTGATCCTGGCGGTCACGAGATAGCAGTCGTCGGCCTTGACGAAGTACTTGAGCAAAAGCGACCTATCTACATTCTTGAGCTGTGTTGACGCATACGGTCCACCTTGCCTGGCGCTAGCCAGGACTGTCTCGTTGAGGTCTGTGGCCAGGACTTTGTGGTTGCGGCCGGGGGCGAGCTCCTCCAACAGGATGGCCAGGGAGTAAGGCTCTTCGCCGTGGGAGCACCCTGCGCTCCAAATGTTCAGGGCTTGCCGCTTGCGCAGCAGGCCAGGCAGGACGCTGTTCCTGAGGAACACGAACTGCTCTTTGTCACGAAGAAACTCTGAGACGTTGATGGTGAGGAACTGCTGGAGCTTTTGCAGCGCCTCTCTATCGCGCTCCAGCGTGTTGCAGTAGGCCAGGGGGTGCTCAGCCTGGTTTGCTACGTAGCCGTCAAGGCGGCGGCGCATCTGCTGGCCCTTGTAGCTGTCAAGGTCAATGCCGGCCAGCGAAAGCACCTTCTTCTTCAGATAGTCGAATTCCTGGTTGTTCATCGCAAGGCACCCCAGGACGTGCAGACTTCCCAGTGAGTCCTCCACGGAGAGAGCTCCTAACAACCATCATAGGAGACTCCCGCTCAGGCACGAATGGGGCTAGCACCCTGAAGACATGGGGGCAAAGTCCCGTTTCAACAGGGAAGCAGGTTGGACAGGCGGAAGTGCAGATGAAGTTGCCGTGCGTGCTGGGACGCGGGCAGGGAGACCCTGCCCCTACAAATAAACGCGCGTCTGAGCCGGCGCCGGCGGCCGCAGATATCCCTATGCCTTGAAGCGGTAGAAAGGCAACACCTTCAGGCTCATGTTCATGCTGCGGCCCAGCTCCGGGTCTACTTCGAAGTAGACGGATGTCTGTCGCCGCAACTGCGCCTTCCGGACCTTCATGATGTCCATAACCTTCATGGGCCTGAGCTGCAGGCCCACGGTTGTGCCTTCCACGTGCAGGCTGAGGTGGGTATCGAAGAGCTTGTCCATTTGCGGCAACAGGGCTGGATCGAAGCTGGAGGTAGGCAGAGTGAAGAGGACTGCTTTGCCGCCCTCGCAGATCTCCTGCTTGCACTTCATGAAAAACGTCAGGATGATCTGGGACTTTGCGCGGCTTACTACGGCGTTGAGCGAGTCTACGATGATGAAGTTCACGTCTGGGGGGAGCGTTCCGATGTGCCTTTGCAGCTTTTCGAAGGCCACAGGGCCTGGGTCCTTGACGCTGTAGATTTCATACAAGGGGTAGATGGAGAGCCGGCCTTCCGGCAGGAAAGCGGCAACGTCCAGGGAAAGTGAAGCCATCTGCTTCACCAGGTCTTCCCTGCTTTTGTTTTCAACGTAGTAGCAGACGCGAAGATCACCCAGCAAAGCGCCGAAGGCCAGATGCTGTGCCAGCACGCTCTTGCCGGTCCCTGACGGCCCCTCGATCAGCGTGAAGGAGCCTATCGGCAGCCCGCCAAACATCGCCCGGTCAATGGAGTCGCTGCCGCTAGAGATCTTGATCTCGTTGTCTTCTTCAAGCGGTTGCCTGTACAGCATGCTGGGGATCCTCCGCATCCTTGGTCATGCAAAGGGTCTGAAGGACTGTCTCAAAATCGGGCGAGCTGGCGGTCACCACCAGGGAGGATGAAAACAGGATGCAGGGTGTGCATCCGTAAGGGCAGGACCTCCCTGTCCTGGTCCCGCTACGCACGGGCGCCGAGACTGCGCCCCAACGAACGTCCAGCAGCCACGGCAACGCAATCTGCGTTTCGCCAGCCCAACTCCCCACGCCAAAAGGCTCGGGCGCCGGGCTGGCCCAGAACGCCAACCCTGTGCGTGTGTTGTTCATCGCGCGCCTCGCGATAGCAAGGCTCTGATGAAGCTCACCGTAGGCAAGACAAAGAACGCGCCGGTCGCCTGGGTAAGCTCGGCCCCGAACGTCGTCTCCAGCACCACCGCCGTGTCCGAGCTTTCCAGGATGTGCGGTGTCAGTGCGTCCATGATGGAGCCGGCCCTGTCCAACATGACTGCTGGGGGGGAAGGTTGCAGGTTCAAGCCCGTGGCGTCGGAAAGGGCGTTGAGGAAGAAGGCCCCAACGATGTTTCCCATCTCGCCAATGGCCGAACCCTCCATCTCTCCCAGGCGCGTGCAGGTCCCCGGCGTGTTGCCCATGAGGCAGTCCACCAGGGAGTAGGCCGTTTGCGGCTTGTACATGAGCAGCATGTGCCCGCTGGCGTCTCCCGAGATGGCCAGATAGACGCCAACAACGGTCTTCTCACGGCCGCCCACCAGGTTGACCGTCTCCCTGGCGGGCATCCTCCTGGCGGAAATCGCCCTGACGCTGTATGGCTGGCCGAGCATCTGCGAAAGCCCGGCGACAGCGTTGGTGGAACCCTTTCGCAAGAGGCTGGCGCAGGCCGCCAGCTCTGCTTCGCTCAACACTGCTGTTTGTTGCATCATGGGTCTCCTGAATGTGTTTCGGTGCACGCTCCTGACCGCCAAAGGGTCTGTTGGGTCCCATGACCTTGCGGGGTCAGGGATGCGGAAATTCCTTCCACAAGTCAAGCGTATAGAGTCTTGCGCTGTGGCTTCAGGGTGCTATCCCTCTGCGGCATGGGACTTTGGGGTGATAGCCGTAAAGTGCAGCGGATCTGTCCAGGTGGATGGAATGGGCAGCCCAGGCAAAGGCATCAGATGGATTAGTCTGCCATGAGTGCAAACAGACCGCGATTTCGTAGCAACAGTGGGGTGGTAGCACTATACTTGGCTGTCTCATTTTTGGGATACGCTCAATGCGATACTACGAATTCTGGGGACAACCTCCATGAAACGCATAGCAGCCTGGTATGCTTCGAACCCATTCGCCAGAGTCGCAACTCTTCTGGCGGTGGTTGTGCTGTTGATAGGCGCCGCCCTGGTCTACTGGTCCAGGACCCCCGTGGAGGCGCTCATTCGGCAGGAAGCCATTGATGACGCTGTGGGCGCCGCAATGCCCAAGGTGCTTCGCTTCGTGGCGCCGTCGGAGATGACCGGGCTGGTTTCCGGGGAACGCCGCAAGGAGCTGGACGAGTTCATCAACACCTCCGTGGTGGTGGGCTCGCACGTCGTCCGGATCAAGCTGTGGAGCACGGAGGGTCAGGTCGTCTACTCAACGCGTCCTGAGCAGATTGGGGAGTCATTCCCCGACAATGAGGAGTTCCTGGAAGCCCTGGCAGGCGAAACGGTGTCCGAAGTTTCCTCCAAGCCGGAAAGCGCGGGCGAGCACGGCTTGGGAATCCTCCAGGAGGTCTACACGCCCCTTGTCTGGGACAAGGCGAAGGGCCCTGAAGGCGTATTGGAGATCTACTCGTACTACGGCCACCACCTGGAGCTCCTGCGCAGGATCCAGGAGACGACCCTGGGCATTCTGGCGGTCATGTCAACCATTTTTGTTGTTGGCGGGATTGTAGTGTTCCGCAGCGGATCGAGACATATCAGGGACCAGCGGGACATCGCTGCTGCCAACGCCCGGCGGCTTGAAGCTCTCATTGACACCACGTCCGTCCTGAACTCGGGAGGCGACTTCCCAAAGCGAGCCCAAGCGGCGCTTGACCGTCTGGTAGAGGTGGTGGACGCGGATGGCGCGGTCTTGCGCGTCATTGATGCAGAGGCAAACGAGCTTCGATCTGTGGCGCGGAGCGGCCCCGAGCCGTCCGAGGACGCGTTGCTCTCCACAATTCGCCGCGGCCAGGGGATAGCGGGGCTGGCATGGGAACAGGGGAAGCCGGTGGTCGCGCAGGACTACGCCGCTCATCCACTGGCGCTTGCCGGCGTGAAGGCGATGGGCGTGAAGTCTATTGCGGCTCTGCCGATTGCGTGTGACGGACGGACCATTGGCGTCATTGCCATCAATTCGATGCGCCGCAACCACTTCACGCCGGAGCGGTTGGCGCTGCTGGAAGCGATCGGCAAGGAGCTTGGGGGCCAGATCGAGAACGCCCGGCTCCGCGCAGACATCGAAGAAGAGATGGAGCGCAGCCGGATCAGGTTGGATACCTTCAGAAGCGCCGTGCGAGGCATCCGGCTTCAAGAAGAGCCTGATATGATCTTGCGAGTTGCGGTTGAGACTGCATGCGCCCTTACGGGGGCGCAAAAGGGCGGCCTAATGATGTTTGATGCGGAGGGGGAGATGCGGCATTGGGCGCTTAGCGAAGCCATGGACGGCGAGGGCGAACGCCTTCGCCACGGCATCCAGGAGAAGCTGAAGGCGGGCAATGGCCTGTTCGCCACGACTGCGAACAGCCTGGGCGCTTTCATCCAAGAAACCCTGGACCCCAAGCCCGGCAACTCCTCGGGATATGTGGTTCTCGTTCCGCTGCAGAACTCGGACGGTATGCGCGGAGCATTGTTCGTCGCTGACAAGGCAGAGGGCAGGGAGTTTTCTCGTGACGACGAGCGGTTGCTGGCTCTCTACGCAGTGGCTGTCCAGCTCCAGACTGACAACATGGCCCTGTACGCCAGCGTTGCCCGTGAGAAGAGGCGTTTGACGAATATCCAGGAGAGTATGTCGGAAGGCCTTGTGGTGGTCAAGTCCGACAACATTACCGACTACCTGAACCCGGCGGCGGAGGCCCTGGTTGAAGTGGAGGCCCCAAAGGTGATTGGCCGCCCCCTTGACGAATGGCTGGCGGCCTCGATTGACATTGAGCAATGGGAACAGTTGCTACCGGTCATCCAGGCCAGAATGAAGGAGCCCGGGCTGCGCCCGGAAGCAATTGAGGTCTCATTGGAGAAGCCTGCCCACAAGGACCTGGAGGTCACGCCCTTCCACATTCCGGCAGAGGCGGACACGGTAATGGCCGGCCTGCTCATGCGGAACGTCACGCTGGAGCGCGACCTGGAGCGGCGGCGCGACGCCTTTATCTCCATGGCGTCCCACGAGCTGCGCACACCCATGGTCAGCGTCATGGGATTCACCGAGCTGCTCCTTGTGCGCGACCCCGGGCCGGAGGTGCGCCGCCAGTGGCTGGAGCAGGTGCTGCGGGAGAGCAAGCGGCTGACTGCCATTGCGGACGATCTTCTGAGCGTTTCCCGCATCCAGCAGGGACGCGTGGACATCAATCTTTCGCCTGTGTCCCTTGCCAAGGAGTTGGATGGCGTTCTGGCCAACATCAAGCCCACCACTACCAAACACGCCTTTGACGTACAGATTGCCGATGGAGTCTCTTACGTCAAGGCGGACTCCGACAAGGTGGTCAACGTCCTCTACAACCTGGTCACCAATGCCGTCAAGTACAGTCCAAAGGGAGGGAAGGTAACCATCAAGGCTGCCCTGGAGGATTCTGGAGACCGCGTGGTGTTGAGCATTGCCGACGAGGGGATTGGCATTGCCGCCAATGACATGCACAACCTGTACACGACGTTTTCCAGGATTGACCGGCCGGAGACGGTGGGGATACGAGGCACCGGCCTGGGACTGTACATTGTCAAGCAGATGCTGGAGCTGATGGACGGCCGCATCTGGGTGGAAAGCGAGATCAACAAGGGGTCCACGTTCTACATCTCGCTCCCGGCGTACAAGAACGGGAAGAACGGCGCAGGGGTGCAGAGCAGCTAGCGGTGAACAAACGGCCCGCCATGTGCCAGCGAGGGGTCGGCGAGCCGTCTTGTCGTTCCTTGGGAAACGGAGGGTGGGTAGGCAAACACAACAGATGACAGCGGCATAGCCGTGGTGTTCGTAGGGGCGCGGTCTCCGCGCCCGCGCGGTGGGACGCGGGCAGGGAAACCCTGCCCCCACGAGTGCCCGCCCCGCTTTTCGTTTTCATCCTCCTATTAAACCGAACTTCCGAGGATTTCGTATCTAGCCGTATCTGGGATGTAGCCAGACAACATCTTGACGATTCCGCCGGTTG
>JACQUI010000366.1 GCA_016210395.1 Chloroflexota bacterium
ACTCACAGCCATGCCACCTTAGTTTGTCAACACCTTCTCAGAACGTGTGAACTTATGAAACGTCCGGTTTCACGTGGTAGTGGATACCATTTGTCGTTCTGAGCGAGGGGGTCAAACGACAACTGCCATCACCAGCGACTGCCTCGCGAAGAATCTAGGGCCTGTGCCGATGAAGACAAACCGACTATGCAGAAAAAGGAGCGTTGCAACAGCCTTCGCCTTGGGTTCTTCGCCTGACTACCGTCATGGCTCAGAACGACAAAACGCGGTCCGCTATTCTCGTTGACAAGCCGTGGCCACGCCTTTACACGCTCACCAGCAATTCATGCGCCTTGCGCTGCCTTGAAAGGCCCCCATTTTTTGCCAACACCTTCTTCGCTGGTCCGGCCCTCCCGCCTGAGGGAGCGGCGCGAGTTGCAGGGGCTCGATGCAGGCCCCTTGGTCCCTACGGCGCGGGGGGCGGGTTGCCGGCGCACATGATGCCTTCGTAGACGTCGAAGAGCACTTCTATCTCTGGGATAGCGTTGAACTCCTCAGGTGTGATGTCGAGCCAGGCGCTCTGGCCGGCGAGGTCGAGGACAACGGAGACGCGCACCTCTTGCCGTCCGTCCCTGGCGCGCGGGATGGCCAGGTTGATGGGATAGCGTGTCTGTGGGGGCCCGGCCAGCGCGCCCTCGGGAAGGTGCTGCAGGCGTCCCGAGCGGATGCTGCCGGCGTTGAGCCGGGCGAGGGTGGGGTGGTCGAGGAACTTGAGCTTCCTGGTGTTCATGGATGCCTCAGAGTACAGGGTGGAGAGGAGTATACACGAGGGGGCCAAGGGACTCCAATGGGGTGGCGGGTGCGGCCTTGGGTACTAGACGCCTCCTAGCAAGCGAGCTTGTCTCAGAGTACAGGATGCCGCTCGGAGCATGTCGAAAACTGACTAATGTTCCGTAGGGGCGGGTTTGAAACCCGCCCCTACGAGCATCCCTGTTACGAAGGACGTACAGCCGCAAAAGCCGTCGCGACTTGTGAGACAGGCTCAGCAACTGGGGAGGCAAGACAATAGCGCGGGCCCCTGAACCGTTCAGGGGCCCGCGCTATTGTCTTGCAACAGGGGGACTGGGGAAGAGCAGCACGAGCTAGACGAGGGTGGTGACTTCCTTGATGTCCTGGCCGGTCATGGTAATGCCCATAGCGGCGTGGGTCTTGACGACGGCGTCGGGGCCGGGAGCCTCGCAGAGGCAGTAGCCGGAGCCGTCTTTGCCCATGAGGAAGTTGATGGGTTTGACGCCGAACTGATTTGGTTTGCCGGCCTTCATGTCGCTAGCCAACTGCTGGGCGACCTGAGGCGGCATGGCGGGCAACTTCGCGTGGTAGTCAATGTACTTTGGCATATCCCTCTCCTTGCTCTGGGTCTTGTACTACTGTGGGACAGGAGAGCTAGCGCTGCTCTTCGCTTTTCACCAGGCCCAGGACGTTGCCCTGTGGGTCCGAGAAGACGGCGAAGGTGACCATGTTGGGGATGGCGGTCACGGGCATCACGACCTTGCCGCCCATCTTCACCGCTTTGTCCAGGTATGCCTGGGGGTTGTCTACCTCCACATAGATGGTGACACCCCTTGGGCCTTGCGCCTGGTAGTGAATTGCGCCGTCTGCGCCCTTGCCTGCGTTGGTCATGACCAAGCCGTAGCTGTACTGCGGGTCCATAGGGACGACGTTGACGGTCCAGCCGAAGAGGTCGGCGCAGAACTTCTGCGCCTTCTCTGGATTGGGCGTGTTGAGCTCCCAGTGGACGACTGGGTTGGGCATGATGCGTCCTCCTTTCCTCATGCGCTGCCGGTATGAGCGTAACAATGTGGACATGATGCGACAGCACTAGACATGATGCATAGACATCAATTCCAGTCTTGCCCCTGCAAAGGTGCGCTCACGGATGAAGATGGGTAGGCATCGGCGGGGCGCGGGCCCCGATGCATCGGGGCCTTGTGCGTGAGGGTGAAACGGGTGAGAGATGTCCCGGCGCATCGGGATCGCGACAGGGTCGGGACTTCGCGAGGCGGCGCGGCACTCTGAGCGGTTGGCCGATTGACCACCTCCCCGTCCGCTGCGCTCAGGGCTTCGGCAGCATGACAGCGTCGCCCCGGTGTGCGGCGTCGTCTTAGGGAAAAACCCTTGCCTATCTACGCAGCTCCTTGCCGCAAGCGAGACGTCCTCCTGTGAGACAGGGATTGACAGCGCAGGTGCAGGATGATACCTTAAGCCAGGTTAATAGTTGACTCAATGGGTCAACAAATAAACTATGTAAGGAGCGATAGGGTATGAAGCTCGTCTCGTCCTTCTTCGGCGTACGAGGGAGTAACCGGATATGGTGGCTGGCCGCTGCGCTGTTCGTCGCACTGGCCGCGTCGCTGGCTTGCGGGGGCGCGCTCAGCGCAACACCCACGGCCGGCGTGACGCCGCAGCCCACGCCTGACCCCGTTGCCGACCCTGTCGCCGGCGGCATTGTGGCGAATGTTGGCGGAATTGAGGTAGAGGTGGAGTTGGGCGAGTGGTTTACGACAGCCGGCAAGGCCTCGGCGCCGGCAGGATACGTGACGCTGGAAGGGAAGAACACGGGTAAGGAAGCGCACGAGATCGTCGTAATGCGCACGGACCTCCCTGCCGACAAGCTGGTGGTGGAT
>JACQUI010000375.1 GCA_016210395.1 Chloroflexota bacterium
GAGTCCAGGAGCGCACTCGCCCACTGCCACCGCTCATCCTCGGCCACCAGCCGGTCCAGGGCCTCTTGGGTCTCCTGGACCTGCCGCTCCAGGTCTTTAAGGGTCTGCTGGAGGCTTCGGGTCACCGATGGCGGCGTCCACGGCGAATGCTGGGCAGCCTCCAGACGGTTGCGGGTGGCCTGAGCCTGAGCTCCCAGCCACTCCTTGTGGCGCCGCAGGGCTTTCAGGTGCTCTTGGGCCTCATCGGGGGGCTGGCTGGCCTCCAGATGCCGCTCTGCCCCAAAGGAGGCCAGCAGCTTGGCGTCTGCCTTGTCTGTCTTGAGGCGGCGTCCCAGTGACCGGCCGTAGTCTGTCGTCTGGGCAGGGTTCACCACCGTGCAGGGGATGCCCGCGCACCAGGGCCAGCCAGAGATGCAGGTGGTAGGTGCTGGTGGGTTCCAGGACCACGTGCACTTCCTGGGGAGCACGACCCTTGAGCAGGGAAGCCAGGAGATCACTCCTTCCCTCGGGCGTGTTCAGGAACCGCAGGGTGGAGGCTTTGCCGGCCCAGGCGACTTCCAGGGTCTCTTTGGATACATCAACGCCAACATAGGTAAAGATCATCGCAGCTCCTTTCGGCAATGCATCGCTTCTGGTGGTCCCCATGCTCCTTCGGCTGCACCCTTGCACATGCGGGCCTTGCGCCCAGGATGCCGTTCGCAGCTCCCTAGGACATGGGGGGAGACCAATCTACGCAGCGGGACTTGCTCCCAAGGGGCGCGGCGGTCCTCCCACCAGGTCGCTCATAATATACAAGGGGCGCGGTCTCCGCGCTCGTCTCCATCGGGAAGGGCAGGATAGGGGGCGACCTGATGCCCAAAGCGGACTTCCGTTTTCACACGACGGTGCGGGTGCGCTGGGCCGAGTGCGACCCGCAGAACATCGTCTACTACCCCCACTACCTCACGTGGTTGGAGACGGCGCTGGCGGAGTACTGCCGACGGATCGGGTTTCGCATGTACCGCCTGGCGGAGCTGAACCGGTTCGATACAGTCACGGCAAAGATCACAGTGGAGTACAAGGCCCCAGCGCGTTTGGACGACGTGGTCGAGGTCTACGCCCGTTCAGCCCAGGTAGGGAATACCAGCCTTACCTTCCAGTACGAGCTATACCGGCAGGGAGAGGAAAGCCTCCTCACCAGGGCCGAGGTGGTGTACGTCAGCTACGACAACCAGGCGCAGCGGCCCCGGCGAGTGCCCAAGGAGATCAGGCAGGCATACGAGCGTTTCGAGGAGACGGGCGAGCCGATGCCACTGGATGGCGTGCCGCTCTTTGCGGACGCGCTGGCGTAACCACTGTCCTTCTGAGCCATGACGGTAGTCAGGCGAAGAATCCAAGGCGGAGGCCCGTGGCAGCATCTCTATTCTGCGTGGGCGGTCTTTCTTCATCGGCACAGGCCTTAGATTGTTCGCGAGGCAGTCGCTGGTGTTGGCAGTGGTCGCTTAACCGCCTCGCTCAGAACGACAAATGGTATCCGCTGCGCCGAGCAACAAGTGCGTTCATGTGTGCACACGCTTTGAGAAGCTAGTGCCCGCTGTGGACTCGAGCAGCGGGGCCGTGAGACGCGTGGTGGCCGTGCCCTGCATTGAGGATGCTCGTGGGGTCATTGCGGAAGACGGCAAGGCAGGCATCGCTGCAGAAGTAGTGGGTCTGCCCCTCGTACACGAAGGTTGCCACGGCTTCCGATGCGTGGAAGACCATCCCGCACACCCTGTCTCTGACAACCTCGTCCGGCATGGTCTCCCCGAACTTATGCAGAAGGAGGCGGGACACCACGCGCCCAGCTACCAGGTGCTCGGCGACGATTTCATTGATGTCTTCCGGCCTTACACCGTAGTACCACACGCCCTCCGGGTAGACGGCCACGTTGGGGCCAAACCCGCAGGCTCCCAAGCACTGGGCCTGCGTAACCTTGATAGCCCCACGGCCCAGCAGCCCATCCCCCACAGCCTGTTCAACAGCCGCCAGCAGCAAGTCCTGGTGGCTGCCGTCGGCGCCCCGTTCCGAGCAATTGTCCCCCATGCAAATGAAGACGTGCTTCTGATAGGGCTTCACCTTAACCTCCTACGCGATCTATGTACCGCGGGAACATCGCCGCTGGTCGTAGGGGCGTCCCGACCTGTCGGGACGCCCACCCAGGGGACTGGGCAGACACGAAGGTCTGCCCCTACGGATGAGACCGCCGGCCTACACCGCGACCTCTTGGGGCAGACTCACCCAAGCGCCGGACGCGGCGGACTTGCGCCAGGCCTCCGCGAACTCCATCATCCGGACGCCGTCGAGGAAGCGGGGCACAGCCACGGACGGCTGCTTCTCGCCCCGGACCGCGGCGATGAACTCGGCCTCCACGGGCACGCTCAGAAGCTCGCCGGCGGCGCTGCGCATCTCAGCGGGCACCGGGACCGGCTGGATTTCCTTGTCCGACACTTTCGCCCCGAAGAACCCGGTCTTGACCTGGCCGGCGAAGCCCGCCGCCTGGCCAGAGGGGTAGCAGTAGACGCTGCCCTGGTCGCCGTAGACCTCGAAGCGCCAGAGGGCGGAGTCGCCGGCGACGGTGCTGTGGACGTAGGTGATTGGCGCGCCGCCGGCAAGCTCCGCCAGCACGATGTTGGACTCGGGGCGTCCCGCCCGGCCGCGGTCATCCTGGCCACGGGAAGGGATATCGAACCCCTTCCGGTAGCTGAGCACCCTGGTGTGCGCCCCGAACCAGCGGTTGGCGATCTCGAACTGGCTGGCCAGGCCGAAGAAAGGGCTGTACCAGTAGCTGAAGACCTGAAGCACCTTACCCACGTAGCCCTCCCGGAGGAGCCGCTGCATCATGGCCTCTTCCCGCAGGTAAAACTGGCCGGGATAGACCAGCGCCACCAGATTGGGCCTGGCCTGCGCGGCCTTCAACATCGCCTGCGCGCCTTCCAGGTTGCCGGCAATGGCGTTCATGGAAAGCAGGTGTTTCCCTGCTTCCAGCACGGGGACGCACATCTCCGGATGCATGTCCGTGCGCGTGCCCACGACGATGACGTCCACGTCTTTGGCATCCACCACTTCCCGCCAGTCTTTGGCGACGCGGCGGAACCCAAAGGCGTCGGCCACCTTCTGACTGGACTCGGGCGTCCTGTTGGCGATGGCGACTAGCTCTACCCCGGTCACCTTCTTGAGCTGGGGCAATAGCCGGCGCTGGCTGAAGTTGCCTGCGCCTATGTATCCGATACGGACTGGCTTCGGAGAAGTCATGCAACACCTCAATAATCCAGTGGTTGTAAAACTCTTACAGGTGAGAACGCCCTTGAGTCTCTCCTGGCGGCAACTGCTCCGGTCCTCGCCCACCCGCCCCTTGGGCGAGACGACGCCTCGCCCCTACGGAGACCAACCCACGGGGAAGGACAATCCCCGGGCGCTCTTCAAGCAGCGCCTCGCCCTATGGGGGACGCCCTCCGGCAGCCCCCACCGCCTATATCCCCAGCAGCTTCTTATAGTCCGGGTCCATGTAGGCGTCGAGACGGCCGGCGCGGTTCCCAGGAGGGCGCGCGCCGGGATTGGGCGGGACGTATGGGCCGCGCGTCCGCGAGCCCGTCAACGGCTTTTCGCCGATGACCTGGGCCTGCTCCAACTGGGAGAAGCGATCGTTGCCGTAGTCCAGCAGGTCCAGGAGCACATGATGGTTGTCCTGACCCAGGGTGTGCGTGCCCTCGGTGATGCGCAGCGGCGCTTTGCTCATCTTCCAGGGACGGCCCATGAGGACGCGCGAGCCCATGCCCCGCTCCGGGGCCCAGGTGACCTTTTCCAGGAACCCTCTGGCCCAGTAGTGGGGGGAGACGTTGCAGTCCTTGGAGTCGAAGACCGCGCCGGCAGGCACGCCTGCCCCCTGCAGGCGCTCCATCATGTCGTACTTGTCCAGGGTCTTGGACCACTGCAAGATGACGCCATCCAGCGCGTCATGGTTGCGGCGGCGGCCCACCAGGGTGGAGAAGCGCGGATCGGTGGCCATCTCAGGCATTCCCATGACCTGGCACAACGCCCGCCATTCATCGTCATCGCCCACGGACAGGGTGCACCACGCCTCGCGCTCGTCGGACGGCTTGCAGGGGTAGCAGCCTTGCGGGGCGCGCCACGGGTGACGGTTGCCTATACGCCCTCCCTGGTTGCCGTTGGCGATGTAGTCCATGATGTACTCGCTGGTGAAGTAGCAGCCTGACTGGTACATGCCCAGGTCTATCCACTGGCCTTTGCCCGTGCGGTTGCGGTAGCGCAGTGCGCTGGCGATGGCAAAGAGGCCGGCCCAGCACGCCAGAAAGTCAACGTAGGATGCGCCGGCTTTGGAGGGAGCGTCGTTGTTGTAGCCGGTGATCCAGCAGTGGCCATGCGTCCCTTCCATAGTGGTCGCCTGGCCCGGGTACTGGGCGTACGCGCCTTCGCCGTGGCCGTAGCCTGTGTTGGACACCATGATGATGTCCGGCTTGATCTTCCGGAGATTGGGGTAGTCCAGCTCCCAGCGCCGCATCACCCTGGGCGTGTAGTTCTCGATGACCACGTCGGTGATCTTGACCAGCTCCTTGAAGGCCTGGCGGCCCTCTTCCCGGGAGAGGTCGAGGGTGAGGGAGCGTTTGCCGCGATTGAGCTGGTTGAAGGCAGCGCCCTTGTTCCAGGGGTCCTGGCCGTCGTTATTGTCCGGCGAGCCGGCCGCAGCGGAGCGGTCGGGGTGCTGGATGCCCTCGATCTTGTAGACCTCTGCGCCCAGGTCGGTCATGATGCCGCAGGCGTAGGGCATGGCGAAGACATACGTGGAGTCAATGATGCGAATGCCATCCAACGGTCGTCCGGACATGCGCGGCCCTCCTTGGACTGAGATGAGTCCGAATTCGCCTCTGGAACTACCGTGTAGCGAACCACGGGCCGATGCCTCGGCCCTCCGAACAGCGCACGTCGTGAGAGATTCTTCGCGAAGCGGATGGCATCTGAAGGCCTTGGTCGTCTGACCACTTCGCTCTAGAATGACAGGGAGCCTCGCAACCCTCACGGCACTACGCTGGCCACTCGCTTAGCCGGCCTAGAGGCCGAGGGGATTATAGCATTGCTGGTGGAGAAGGGGCAGACCCTGTACCATATTCCCCATGAAGCTGCGCGTGGGCCCATACCAGTGGACGGGGCGGGAGTTGAACGGGGCGCTGGGCGACCTGGGCGTGCTGCTGCCCCTGGAAGCGGCCCTCATCGCCATCAACGGCCTGAACCCAACAACCACGCTCCTCGGCGTGGGGATCATCTACATCCTCTCGGGCTTCTACTTCCGCATCCCCATGCCCGTGCAGCCGCTCAAGGCCCTCTCCGCGCTGGCGATAGCCCACCATTCGCCGCCAGGGGTGATTGCCGCCGCCGCCCTGCTCATGGCTGGGTTCTTGTTTGCCCTATCGGCGACGCGGGGCATCAAGCTGCTGGAGAAGATCGTCCCAATACCGGTCGTGCGAGGCGTGCAGATCGGCCTGGGATTCCTGCTCCTGAAGAGCGCCTACCAGATGGTGTTCCTGAAGCCCTTCCTCCTCAGCGGCCAGAAAGCCCACGTGAACGTGGCAAGCCTGGCCATCCCAGGCGGCGTGCTCTTGGGGCTGGTCAGCGTAGTCTTGCTGTTCGTGCTGCTACGACTGAAGTCCATTCCCGCCGCGCTGGTAGTTGCTGCCGTGGGCATTGTGACGGCCCTGTTCACCCTGGGGGGAGACGCAGTCTGGAGAATCGGCCCTGCGCCGCTCAACCTCTCGCTCCCTTCCGCCGGCGACTTCTGGCCTGCCCTGGTGCTCCTGGTCGTGCCGCAGTTACCGCTGACGTTGGCGAACTCCGTGATCGCCACTGCGGATGCGGCCAAGGCGTACTTTGGCGGCAAGGCGGAGAGGGCTACACCCACCCGGATAGCCATGAGCATTGCCCTGGGGAATCTCTGGGCAGGACTTACCGGGGGCCTGCCGAACTGCCACGGATGCGGCGGCCTCACCGCGCACTACCGGTTGGGAGCGCGGACGCCTCTTGCCACCGCCTTCCTGGGCGTGATGCTCATAGGCGTGGCGCTCCTCTTCGGGCGCTCGGCGATGGAAATCCGCTCTCTGCTGCCCGCCGCGACCCTGGGCGTGCTGCTGTTCTACGTGGGCGTCCAGCACATCATCCTGGGGGTGAACGTGGACTCCACAGTCCAACTGGCGCTAGCGGCAGTGGTGGCGGTGGTGTCGATGGCCTTCGGCGGGAACCTGGCGGTCGGCGCGGCAGCAGGATTAGCGGTCTACTGGGGCGCGCGACTTGTGGCGCGAAAGGGGCGATGGCAGCCGGCGGTGGCATCGCCTCAGAAGCCCGCCTTCAAGAGGGTGGTCGCCGCGCTGGAGCGTGTGGTGCCTTCGGCGTAGGCAGGGGGTATGCAGTAGGGGCAGGGTCTCCCGCCCGCGTCCCACGCGCCTGCCCACAGACCCGGAGACGCGAAAACCGCGTTTTTACGAACACCCAGCGGCAACTGCAACGGCATGTGTTCTGCGTGCCAACTGCCTATTTGAAAGCCATGCTCCAAATAATGAGACCGGCAATAAGGCCGCCCGCAGCAGTCCAGCCTATTCCGACAGTTAGAACGCTCAGCTGATAGACGCGCAACGAGGCAAACTCAGATCCTAGCAATGACTTGTGACTACGATGCAAAAGCGAGCCGACCCGCTTGTGAAACAAGACCATCACTAGTCCACCGCCCACTGTGTACGCCAGGACTAGCGTGGCAGTCACGAAGTCGTTCATGCCGTCCCTCCCGGTATGTCCATGAACAGCCGACCCCTACTCCCCCGGGATGTCCACCCAGCCTGCGCCTCGCTGCGAGGCGCGTATGGCGTCCAGCGCCTGCAGGCAGCGGTAGCCGTCGTAAAAGCCCGGCGAAGGCGAGTTGCCCTCAGCGATGCCTTTCATGAACCGGCGCACCATCAGCCGGAATGCCATCAGCCTGTCGTCCCGCGGATCACTGAAGGGGCGGAACCGCTGCGGCAAGGGCAACTCATGGATCCCTTGCGTGTCGCCAAAGCGCGCGCCGTACACCTTGCCGTCCGATGGCGGGTTGACGCCCGGCTGGGGCGTTTGCAGCATGCCTTCCGTGCCGTAGACCTGGAGGAGGGCACCGGGGCCGAAGGGGGCGACGGAGCTTGCGGTCATGGAGGCCCAGCCCCCTTTGGCGAAGGAGGCTATGAAGCTGAAGGCTTCGTCGGCGTCGGCAGCCACAGGCCGGCCTGCTGCGTCCACCCGGTCGCGGTCGTGCACGAACGTTGCGCCGCACACGCGGGAAAGCTCCCCAACCCAGTCCCGCAGGCAGTCCACGTAGTGGGAGCCTAGCGCGCCGAGAAACCCTCCGCCTTCTGCCGCCTGGCTGCCCCAGGCTATTGCCCTGGGCCTGGGCCGCTCTGTGGGGCCACGGAACAGCGTCATGTGGACGGTCTGCACCTGGCCCACATAGCCCTCGGCCAGCAGCTCTTTGACGTACGCCCTGCCGGGCGCGTTGCGGAACTCGTGCGCGACCATGGCGGTGCGGCCGCTGCGGTTGGCCTCCGCCATCATCTCCCGGCACTGGCGCTGGTCCATGGCAAGGGGCTTTTCGCACAGGACGTGCTTGCCGGCCTCCAGGGCCGCCATGACCATCTCATAGTGGTAGGCAGGGGGCGTCACGATGCTGACGGCGTCCAGGTCGGGCATCTCCAGCATCCGGCGGTAGTCGGTGAACGAGCGGGCAACGCCGAAGTCGGCGGCGGCCTTCTCCGCCCGCTCCTTACGGCGCGCGCAGACGGCTGCCACCGTGGCGCCTTCGGAGAAGAAGGCGGGAATGTGCACCGACGCGCCGAAGCCGACGCCGATAACGCCAACGCGGAGCGGATGTGTGGTCATGGGCCTTCCTCGCTGCTGCGGAATGGGCCCGCCCTACTGTGCAACGGCGGGCCGCCGCCTATCATAGCAGACCTGAGACCGGAGTTTACGCCTCTAGACTGCCATCCCAGGGCCTTGGGAGTTCGGTCGGGCGAGCGGGCCCAGGTTCATTGGGCAGGAGGCGTCCGTCTGCAGGCAGGCGCTTCACCCTCACCTTCATCCCACTCTCCCCTCAAGGGAGAGGAAATAGTCGGGGATTATGTACTTGAAACGGGAGGCCCAGGGGTTAGAGCGAAGGACGGGCCGATGCCTCGGCCCTCCAATGAACGCTCCTCGTGAGAGATGCTTCGCGGAGCAGTCGTTGCTGGCGATGGGGCGTATCCGACCACTCCGCTCAGCATGACAGGTGTGCTTCCATGTCAAAGGGAAAATCCCCAAATAGTCCCTTCCCCCTTGAGGGGGGAAGGTTAGGATGAGGGTGAAGCGTTGGCAGGCAAACAGCGCCGGACAAACGAAAGGCCCCTGCCTACCATCCACCCACGCAATCATGCCCCGTGTCGCATGCTCGTATGGCCGAATGCCCGAATGTCTCGCCCTGTACAGCGCCTCTGGGTTGCGGTACGCTGACTGGAATGTTTGATGGCCGCTCCCATCGGGTCGGCGGCCAGCGGGCGAAAGCCCGGGGTGGGAATGGCTACACGCAACGGCTTCACTGGAAGGCTCGAACAGTCTTTCGGCTCTCTCAAGTCACGCGACTTCCGCTACCTCATCTTCAGCTCGGGGGCTTTGGGCTTCGGACAGTGGTTCCAGCAGATTGGCCTGGGCTGGCTGGTGTTCCAGCAGACCGGGTCCCCCGGCCAAATGGGTGGGATAGCCGCAGTACGAGGCCTCGTGTTCCTCCTCGTCTCCCCACCCGCGGGCATCCTGTGCGACCGCATGAGCAGGCGCTTCCTCATTATCGCCTCTACCGGCGTCGCCGTGCTCCAGGCGTTGGGGCTCGCAATCCTCGTCGGCTCCGGACGGGCGGAGCTCTGGCATCTGTACATCTTCTCGATGGTCGAGGGCGCGGCATCGGCGGTGAACCAGCCGGCCCGCCAGGCCTTCGTGTACGACGTGGTGGAAAAGGAGTCGCTGACCAGCGCCGTAACCCTGAACTCTGTGGCCCAAAACCTGGCGCGCGTCTCCGGGCCGGCCATTGCCGGCACAATCATCGGCTTTGCGGGAACGGCCAGCGTATTCTACATCCTCGTCGGCCTGAAGATATTGGCGATGCTCCTCACCATGCTCATCAGCCCCCGCACGCGACAAGTGATCCCGACGCATCAGGTCAAACCCCTGCGGGACATGTGGGAAGGGCTTCGTTACGCATGGGGCGACAAGGCGATTCTTGGGCTGGTGGTCCTTGGGATCATCCCCACACTGCTCATCTACCCCTACGTACAGTTCCTGCCGTTCTTTGCATCACGCTTCGGGGGAGAAGGAGAGGTAGGAGCGCGGACGTACGGAATCCTTGCTACGGGCGTCGGCTGGGGATCCCTGGTCGGCCTCTCGGGATTGGTGATGATGGGCGACCTGCGGGCGAAGGGCAAGGTGATGCTGGTTGCACAGGCGCTGTACCCCGTGGCGGTGGCCCTCTTTGCCCTTGCGGGTAACTTCGCAATGGCCATGGTCTTCCTGGTCATGGCAGGCGTCTTCAACTCCATCAACACCACGTTGCAGAACACGCTGTTCCTGCTGCTATCGCGGGAGGAGGTGCGCGGGCGCGTGATGTCCCTGCACAGCATGACCGGCGGCCTCCAACCCATCGGTTCCCTCACGATGGGCTTGGGCATCGAGTACTGGGGAGCGACGCCGGCGATAGCGGGCTTCATGGCCGTGTCCATCGTGTGCATCCTGCTCACCGCAGCCCTCTTTGTGCAGATGCGCAGGGCCTAGGCGCACGAAACAAGAGCTAGTACCTACTTGCCAAAGTGAACGGCCAATCAAGTCCCGTTCGTGGTGAGCTTGTCGAACCACGCACGCGCCCTTCGACAGGCTCAGGGCGAACGGGGATTCATCGTCCATCCATTTA